>CAJADV010000317.1 GCA_903938575.1 uncultured Gammaproteobacteria bacterium | reverse complement strand
GCCAGCATGAATGCATGGAATGGCACCAGAGCTCGCGTGGCAGCCTCGCGAGCGCCAATCTGCTCGGCCAGATAAGGTGCGAGCGCATCCTGGTTAACCCGTTCCAGTACCGGCCCCATGATGAAAATCGTGAGGAACAAAGTGAGTCCCAGCAGTATCTGGTTCGAAGGCGTCTGCTGCAGGCCGAGCGCCTGGCGCAGTATCGCGAAGACAACCATGATCCGCGTGAAACAGGTCATCATCATGAGCAGCGACGGCAGCAAGGTCAGCGCCGTCATCAACGCCAGAATCTGGATCGTAACCGTGTAGTCCTGACTGCCATCGGGATTGGTGGTGACGCTCACCGCCGGCACACCGAGCGCGCCGCCGGCGTCCAGCAGGGATGCCATCGGTTCCTGCGCGAACGCGAGCGCCGGCACCATGGCGAACAGTGCCGTGGCAAGTAAAAGGGAGAGTCGGAGCACCTTCATGTGCGCTTTGCCCCGCCAAGCGCATCACGCAGTCGCAACGCGAAATCACCTGCCACCGGCGTCGGCGGCAGCACAACGGGCTCGCTGAAAAGATGCAGCTGGTTAATTTGCTGCGCCGTGACACCGAGCAGCAACTGGGTCCCCGCGACATCCACCAGCAGCAAGCGCTCGCGTGGGCCCAAGGGAAGGGCTGCGATGACCTTCATCTGCTGCGAAGCGGACATCGCGCCCGGGTAGAGACGGCGCATCACCCAGCCCACGGCCACTATTGCAGCGACCACGATCAGCAGACCGAGGGCCACCTCCCAGACTCCGGACATGCCGGGTCCCGCCACGGGTGCACTAGCTGTGGGTTGCAAGGCCATCGAATCCCCCGGGAGTGCCAGATTTCCGTCATGCGTGACGGTTCCGGGGAGATAAGAGCAAGCGATGTGCCAGCGCGGGAAGCGCTGGCATAAAAAACTCAGCCGAGCTTCTTGATCCGTTCGGAGGGACTGATCACGTCGGTCATGCGGATACCGAACTTGTCGTTCACCACCACCACTTCGCCATGCGCGATCAGGGTGCCGTTCACCAGGACATCCAGTGGCTCACCGGCGAGCCGGTCGAGCTCGATCACCGATCCCTGACCCAACTGCAAGAGATTACGGATCGAGATCTGCGTGTTACCCACCTCCATCGAGAGGCGCACGGGAATATCGAGGATCATGTCGAGATCCGGATTGGTCACGCTTCCCGAGGACGAGGCAAAACCCGAAAACTCGGGAAGGTCATCGGGCTGCGCGGAGGATCCGTCGAGGATCATGGTGGGCTCATCGTTGCTCATACTTTGCTCTCCAGTATTCAGATACTCAGCCGCGCCGCGGGATTTTCCTCAACACCTGCAGGGCGAGATTTCCCTTCAGCCCCCCCATGCGGACGCGGAAAAGTGGCACATCGTTGGCAAACAGGATGGGATCAGGTGCCTCGATCGGAATCACGTCACCTACCGCCAGATCGATCACTTCACGCAGCGAGACCTCCGTGTCGGCGACTACACAATTGAGGTCGACACGCGCGTCCTTCATGTTTTCCTTGAGCGCCATCTCCCAGCGGTTGTCACGCACGTCGGACTCGTTGACGTTGGACTTGTCGAGCAGATCCTTGATCGGCTCGATCATCGTGTAGGGCACCACGATGTGGAGCTTCCCACCGCTCACGTCGAACTCGACGCTGAAGGAGCTGATCACGGCGATGTCGTTGGCGTTGTAGACGCCGGCTGCGTCGGGACTGACCTCCTTCTGCAGGAGCTGCACGCGGATCGCTGCGATGCCGCCCCAGGCTTTCTGGAGTTCCTCGAACAGCGTCTCCAACACTTTGTCGACAACGAGAGTCTCTGCCTGAGTGAACTCGCGCCCTTCGACCTTGGCGTGAAAACGGCCCCCGCCGAAAAAATTGTCGACCAGCAGGTACACCAGTCGCGCATCCATCACCACCAGAGCGCTACCCGGCAGAGGATGGAGACGGACAACATTTATGCTGGTAGGCACGAAGAGGCTGTTGAAGTACTCGCCGAACTTCTGGATCTGCATGCCTTCGTAATTTATGTCGAGACCGCGTCGCAGCAGGCCCCGAAACCCGGTACGCAGCTGCCGCGCAAACCGCTCGTTGGTACGCTCCAGCCCGGGCATTCGGCCGCGCACGATACGGTCCTGACTCGTGAGATCGTAGAACTGGATATCACCGGGCTCGGCATCTTTTCCAACCTCGACCTCGCCGTCGCTCACCCCGTGCAAAAGGGCGTCGATCTCGTCCTGCGATAGCAGATCCTGCACGCTGCGTCCCCTATCCGCGTACCGCTACTGCAGCACGAACTCGGTGAAATAGACCTGCTCCACGCCGGGCTTGCCGGTTTCAGTCTGCAGGACGTCCTGAATGGTCTTGAGTACATCCGTCCGCAATGCCTCCTTGCCCTCCTCCGTACGCAACGCATCGAAATCACGACCGCCAAGCATACCCACCAGCCTCGCGCGAATGAGCGGCGCGTGTACCTCGAGATCCTCGACAGCGGGCGTCTCGTGGGTCATCGCGCTGATCGACACGACGAAATAGTGGGCTCTGTCCTTGGCGCTCAAGGTGATGGTGAATTTCTCGCCGAGCGGAACATAGAGCG
>CAJADV010000316.1 GCA_903938575.1 uncultured Gammaproteobacteria bacterium | reverse complement strand
CGGGGCATGCAGCGGCGGATGCTTGCCTGTATCGCCAGTCGCAGCAGCGAACTCGCTCCCGCACCGCTCGCGCTCGACACCAGCAGCTACACGGATCCCGTGCGTCACGTCGCTGAGCGTGATGAGCTGTTCATGAAGACGCCGCTGCTGGCGGGCTTCTCTGCGGAGATTCCCGAGCCCGGCAGCGTGCTGCTTTTCGACGCCTTCGGGCCTCCCGTATTCCTGCGGCGTCGCGAGGACGGCGGGCTCGATGCGTTCCACAATGTGTGCCCGCACCGGGGCGCCCGCCTGGTGAACGGGCCGCGCGTGCAGGGCGGCTTCGTGTGTCCCTTCCACGCTTGGCGCTTCGGGGTCGACGGGTCGCTGGAAAGCCGCCCACTGGAGGCAGCCTTCGCGTGTTCCGGTCCGCCGCCCGCACTCACCCGCGTGCCCGTTGCGGAGAAACACGGGCTGGTGTTCCTGCGGCTCGATCCCGCCGGAGAGCCGATCGACATCGATGGTTTTCTGGGCCCGCTGCTGCCCCTGATCAGGAGCTTCGGGCTCGATGCGGCGGCCCATGTGAAGACCGACGCGGTGCTCGCGGAAGCGAACTGGAAGCTGGTTGTCGATGTGTCCTGCGAGGGCTATCACGTGCCGGCCACGCACCCGGCCACGCTCTCACCCCAGCTCGTGCCCTTCCTCACGATCCACGACAGCTACGGTCGCCACCACCGCTTTGCCAGCCCGGCGCGCCGCATGCAGACGTGGGTGGGGCAGCCGGAGGACAGCTGGCCCGCATCGCATTACAGCGCGGTGCATTACCTGTTTCCCAACACGATCCTCACCTACTCGGATGCCATCGACGGTGGCATGGCGGTGATAGCGGTGAATCGCTCCTTCCCCGGGCGTCATATCGGCGAGACCACAGTGCTCTACTCGACCTACCGGCCGGCCAGCGCCACCGCGATGCCCGAGAGCGCGTTCCTCGGCTTGCACGAGGCTGTTCTCGGCATCAATCGCAGCGAGGATCTGCCGATGGTGGAGCGGCTCTGGCAGAACTATCAGCGCCTCTCGCCGCCGGGAAAGCTCGTGTTCGGACGCAATGAAATGGTGCTCCAGCGCTACCACGCCGACGTGGCGGTAGCAGCAGGCCTGCCGCTGTGAGCCGCCACGGGCGCATGCCGCAAAAATTGCCGGGGCTCAGCCCGGCGGATTAGCCGGCGCCCAATAAATGGGGTCTGACCCCATTTATTCGCATATTACGTCCCTCAGCGAGCGTAGTGTTTTTCGAAGTGGCGTCGCATGGCGACTACCCCTTCCTTGAACATCCGGTCGCGGCCGAAACCGATCCGGAAGTGATCCTGCGGAACATCTGTCAATTCGGATGCGTAGATCGAGGACGGCAACAGCAGCACGCCGCTCTCCTCGATCAGTGTGCGGCAGAACTCCTCGCCGCCCTCTGGCGCGGTGCAACGCGGGAAGGCCACACAACCGCCTTGGGGGCGCTGCCAGTCGACCACGCCGGGGAGCTCCGCGAACAACTGCTCGAGCAGCCTCACGTTCTCATGCAGAAGCGCGTGATTGCGCGCGAGGATCGTGTGGCGGGCCTTCAGTGCGATCAGCGTCAGACGCTCCGACGGGGCGGAGTTGCAGATCGACAGATAGTGTTTGTAGCGTTCGACCTTTTGCAGCAGCGATGTGTCCTGCGACGCGATCCAGCCGATGCGTAATCCCGGCATGCCATAGGCCTTGGAGATGACATTGAGCGATACGCCGCGCTCATAGAGATCCGCGATTTGCGGCATCTGGTCGACGGGCTCGAGTTCCACGCCACGATAGACTTCATCGCACAGGATGTAGATGCCGTTGTGACGGCACAAGGCGATCACCGCATCCAGATCTTCCCGCGTCATGAGCATGCCGGTGGGGTTGTGCGGGAAGTTCAGCGACAGCAATTTCGTGTTTGGCCGGATTGCCGCCCTGACATCCTCCGGATGCAGTCGCCAGCCGCCACGGGCCTGTGATCCTGGCCCCATGATCGGTGCCGTGCGCCGTAGCGGGATGCCCGTTACCTCGCAGACAGACAGCGGAACGGTCTCCGCGCTTTGATAGTTTGGCGTGGGTACCAGCACATGATCGCCGGCCTGAAGCAACACCTTGGCCACCGCGTACAGCCCTTCACCGGCACCCGCGAGACACAGGATGTTTTCCGGCGCCATGGTGTCGTAGGTGCGCGCGATTTCGGCCCGCAGTTCAGGCGCTCCCCATGTTTCGGTGTAACCCAGCCAGAGGTTTTGCAGCGCATCGCGATCTTCGGGCGTCGCCAGCGCCAGAAGATCCGCCATCGTCATGCTTTCGATGTCAGAGGCTGTCATGTGGTAGGGGGCGCTGAACTCCCATCCGGCAAGGAAGACTTCGAGGGCAAAGTCACGCATGGGTCCGGGGTTCTCCGAGGCTTGTGATGGCGGCGGCATGTGCTGAGGTTGAGGGCTTGTGCGGGCCGGCTTCGATAGTCAGTTCGCCGCTCAGTACGTGCCCATGAAATCTTTCTTGCCGATATCCACGCCTACATGCCGCAGCACGTTATAGGCGGTTGTCACGTGAAAGAAAAACTGCGGCAGACCATAGCTCAGCAAATAGGCACGACCCGCAAGCCGCTTCTCCTTTGGCGTGCCGGGGCGCAGCACGATTTCCATTGATTCGCTGCCGTCGAATTGCGCTGCCGTCAGGCCATCGAGAAAATCCACGGTCTTCGCTATGCGGTCCTTCAGCTCTGCAAGACTCTGCTCGTTGTCTTCATAGGTCCTCACTTCGATGCCCGCCAGGCGCGCGCTCACGCTGTTGGCGAAATCACAGGCCACCTGGACCTGGCGCACGAGCGGCAACATGTCGATGGCCAGACGCGCCTGCAGCAACACCTCCGGCTTCACGTTTCTCGCCTCGGCATGCGCTTCCCCCTTGGCCAGGACGGCGCTGAGGGCAAGGAGCATCTGCCTGAACACAGGCACGCTCGACAAATAAAGATCATGTGACATGGGTTTTCCTTGGTTGATCATCCGGCCGTCGAGTCTACCCCGGGCGTGATGATTGCGGGGAGCGCAGTCAGGCGCTGCGCTCGAAGCCCAGCCGCATCTCCTTGTAGCCCTCCATGAAGATCGAGCGCGTGTGCCGGGGTGCGGCCAGCAGGCGCAGCGCTGTCATGCGCCGCACGATCTCGGCCAGCATCACCTCAAGGTTCAGCCGCGCCTGGTGCACGCCCACGCAGTAGTGCGGCCCCTGGCCGAAGGTCCGGTAGTGCTTGCGCGAGGGCGCCGGCTCGCGGGTGATGTCGAAGCGGTCGGGGTCCGCGAAAATCGCGGGGTCACGGTTGGGTGAGCCCAGCACGCAGACCAGCTTGTCGCCTTTCAGAATTTGCTCGCCGAGGAACTCCATGTCCTGCGTGGCGGTGCGGCGCAGGTACACCACCGTGTTCTGGTGGCGCAGGAATTCCTCGACCGCCCCGGGCACCAGCGCGGGGTTTTCCTGCAGAAGACGGTACTGTTCCGGGTGCAGTATCAGCTGGTGCAGACCGAGTGCGAGCGTGTTCCGCGTGGTCTCCAGGCCGCCGACCACCAGGTTGTTGAACAGCCGGCCGAATTCGCCGTCATCCAGCGCGCGGTCATCGACGCGCGCTTCCAGTACCTCCATGGTCATGCTCGCGCGTGGGTTGCGGCGATGCTCGGCGGCCAGCTCCGCGCCGAAGGCAATCAGGTCCATCGAGGCCTGGAAGCCGAGCATCCGGTTTTCGGCGAAGTCCGGGTCGTCGGCCATCGAGAGGGTGTTCACCATCCGCACCACGCGGGCGTAATCACCGGCTCTCACGCCCAGCAAATCGAACATCACGCGCGTGGGCATCTGCATCGCGATATCGGTCACGAACTCGCATTCGCCGCGATCGATCACGGCATCCACGATCTCCCGCGCGGCCTGCTCCATCGCGGGGCGGCGTGCTTCCAGGGCTTTCAGCCGGAAGGCGGAGTCGATCAGCGTGCGGTATTTGCGGTGCTCCGGCGGGTCCATGAAGGTGAGGGACTTCTGCTGCTCCGCGAGCACCTCGGGGGGGAAGTCATCGAGGATCGGGCTGAAGGCATTGCTGAAAAGCGCGGGGGTTTTGAGGACATGGTCGATGTCCTCCTGCCGGAACACCAGCCAGTGGCTGCCGCTGTAGTCGTCGGTCTCGCGCAGGATGCGGTGTTTCGCGCGCAAGTCGTTGATCAACGCGCGCGGCGTGCCGGTGGCGAAACGCTCGAAATCGAGCAGCGTATGCACGGGGCAGCGGTCCATGGCGGGTCTCACAGCGGTGTGGAGCGCCATGGTAACGGGCCGGCGCCTTATCCGGCCAAGGCCCCGGTGGTGTTTCGCGCATTCGGGTGGTCCGGTGCCGCGGTATCGACAATGCCCTCGCGGGTCTGAGGCGTGGTGTCGCGCACGGGTGCGCTGCGCAACAGGGCCCGGCTTCCGTATACTCGGCCGTCGCTCCGAGCCGAGAAGAATTGCTGCATGACCAGCCCCGAGTTGTCTGCCATCGTCGCCTATGTGCCCAAAGACTTCGCCGATCCGGCGGCGGACTACGAGCACGTGCGTCGCACCTTCGCGCCGTTTCACGGGCACCCGGTGCGCCCGGAGTTGCAGATGGATTTTCCGGTGTTGGGGGGCGTGCGCTGCGGCAGCTACCGCGATGCCAGCCTGCCCGCCGATGCGCGCATTCTGTTTCATTGCCACGGCGGGGCCTTCGTGTCCTGCCCGCTGGATGTGTACCACTTTTATGCCGACATGATGCTGCGCTACACCGGCAGCGCCGTGGTCATGCCCGATTACCGCCTCGCGCCCGAACACCGTTTTCCCGCGGCCCACGACGACTGCTTCAACGCCTATCGCGGGCTGCTTGAATCCGGCGTGGATCCGTCGCGGGTGGTGGTGGTGGGTGAGTCCTGCGGTGGCAGCCTCTCGCTCGCCGCGCTGGTCCGGGCGCGCGATGCGGGCTTGCCGATGCCGGCAGGCTATGTGTCGCTCGGGGGCTGGTTCGATCTCTCGGTCGGCGGGCCGGAACTTGCACCGGGGCTCGATCCCTTCCTCACGCCTGGCTGGGTGCGTGCCCGCGGTATGGATTGCACGGGCGGGCGCATCGCACTTGATGATCCACGCCTGTCTCCCGCTTACGCGGATCTCCGCGGTCTGCCACCGCTCTACCTGCAGGTGGCGCAGTACGACACCGTGCGCGAGGGCGCGCTGCGCGTGGCGCAATCAGCCACGCGAGCGGGCGTGCGCGTGCTGCTCGAATCATGGCCCGGCGTGATCCACGCCTGGCAGGGGCTCGCCGATCAGGGGGTGCCGGAGTCGCTTGCCGCGTGGCGGCGTATCCGGGCCTTCCTCGATGAGCTCGCACCCTGAACCTTCCTCTCCCATCCCACACATCGCGCAAGGAAAAGACACCGTGACAACGCCCACGCAAGCCGGCAAAGGCTTCGGCCGCATCGTGCACATCGCTTATCTGGTGGAAGACATGGACACCGCCATGGCCGAATGGACCCGGCAGGCGGGCGTGGGGCCGTGGTTGTGCTTCCGCAATATCGACATGGCGGCCACCTACGAGGGCAAGCCCATACGTCTCAAGATCCACGAGGGCCTGTCCTACATCGGTGACATGCAGATCCAGCTGGTGCAGTCGCTGAACGATCCCGCCGAGGACACCCCCTACGCCGCAATGCGGCGTGCGGGGCGCTTTGGCATGCACCATGTGGCGTATATCTCGGGCGATATCGACGCCGACATCGCCCGGGCCGAGGCGCAGGGCTGGGAGCCCGCTTGCCGCATGCAGAGCGCCGACGGACATCGCTACACCTACTGCCGCTCGAAGACGATGCCCGAGGTGTGGTTCGAATTCCTCGAAGAATTCCCCGCGCTCACCCAGATGTACCGCGATGGCATCGCCGCCTCGGCGGCGTGGGACGGTTCCAATCCGGTGACCGATATCGACTACGCGACGCTCTGAGCCCGCTGCCGATCAGCTGAAGAAACGGATGGTGAAGGGGTAGGCCCAGACCACGCCGTCGTTGGCCTTGATGCCGCCGACGATGGCAAAGACCACATTCAGCAGTGCGAGCAGCAACAGGGCCGGAATGCCGATGACCATCCCGATCAGCGTGAAGATCATCATCCACGCCACCGCCGCGTAGACCAGCAGAGACAACAGCCAGTTGGCGACGTTCTTGCCGTGAGCGTCTAGCAGCGCGTGTTCGTGTTTTTTCAGCTGCCAGAGCAGCACGGGGACCACGAAGCCTGCGAAGGGCACCAGATAACCGGCCATGATCGAGAGGTGGATGATCATCCCCCACTGGCGGGCCTTGATTTCCTCAGGGCTTAGCGGGGCTCCGGTCGGGGTGGGAAGGTCCATGCTCGATTATCCTCGATAGCGATGCGATCGTGACCGCGGCGCTCCTGGAAGTCCACCGCGGCTCTGAAGATCCGTTCCCGACGCGGCGGAACACGCAGGCCCGTCAGCCCGATGCGTGCTACCAGAGCCCGCGGCCGCCGTCGATCACGTGGTCCGAGCCCGTGATGTAGGCGCTGTCGTCGGAGGCGAGGAACACTGCCAGCCGCGAGACCTCGTCCTTGCTGCCCTCGCGGCGCAGCGGGATCGCCGCGAGTTGTGCCTCATCGAGTCCGCCCGGAGGCGCCATGCCGGTCTCAGCGATCGCGCCGGGCAGGATGGCGTTTACGCGGATGCCGGAAGGCCCCAGATCCACCGCCGCCGACTTGGTGAGGCCGCGTACGGCCCACTTGGAGGCGCCGTAGATCGCGTGCCAGGGGATGCCGTGGTTTCCCGCGAGCGAGGAGAGGTTGATGATCGAGCCGCCACCTGCCTCGCGCATCACCGGCGCGATACGGCTGATGCCGAGCCAGGTGCCGTAGATGTTCACCTCCAGCAGCTTGCGCACGCGCTCGGGATCGGCCTCGTCTACCGGGCCGATGAAATACATGCCGGCGTTGTTCAGCAGCACATTGGCCGGACCGAAGGCCGCGCGTGTGGCGGCGATCACGGCGTCCCAGTCATCGGCGCTGCTGATGTCATGCCGCATGAAGCGCGCACTGGCGCCCAGCTCCGCCGCGAGCGCAGCGCCGGCGGCCTCCTGCAGGTCGGTGAGCATGACCTGCGCGCCTTCGGCCACAAAGACCCGCGCATGCTCCGCGCCCATGCCCTGCGCTGCGCCCGTGATGATCGCTATCTTGCCTTGCAGTCTGCCGCCCATGGCTAATCTCCCCGGTACCTGTTGATTCCAGCCGCCTCAAACAGCTGCCGCCAGCAGCAGATTCGCGACCCGCTGCGCGGCACGAAGTTATCGTGCCCGAGCGCCTGCTTCAGCGCCACACGCTGCGGCCCCGGGCGCAACACGCTCAGTTGAGCGGCGTCTATCCCACCGGTGCCGCGATCGGCGGCGACTCCACCGCGAGCGCTACGCGCATTGCAGACAGTTGCGCCATCAGCAGTGTGTCGAAGTCATCCGTTGCTGCCGTGATCAGGGCGGCGGGAGAACCCTCGCGCAGCAGTGTCTCCAGATGCTGCGCCGAGTCTGCCAGCGCCAGCGCGCCGATGTTGCCCGCCACGCCGCGCGCGCCGTGCAGCACTTGCTGCGCCAGCTTGTGGTCACCGGCCGTCAGCGCCTCGAGCAATGACTGCGCGGTGTCTTTCTGGTTGTCCAGAAACATGCGTAACACACGGAGGTAGACAGTGCGGTTATTGGCGGAGCGTTTCAGCCCCAGCGCGAGGTCGATGCCAGCAATCTCCGCCGGCAGTGCGTCGTATGCCTGCCCCTGATCACCCTTGACCGGCGCTGCGGCAGCCGCTTGCGGTGCCGGATCTGCGCGCCGGGGGATACCCCATTGCTGCACGGCCCGGTAGAGCGCCTCCGGATCGACCGGCTTGTTCACATGACCGTTCATGCCCTCGGCGAAGCAGCGCTCGCGCTCCTCAGGCATGGCGTGAGCGGTCATGGCCACGATCGGCAGACTCGCCAGGCGCGGGTCGCGGCGTATCTCCGCCGTTGCCTGGTGGCCGTCCATGATCGGCATCTGCAGATCCATCAGGACCATGGTCCAGGGCAGGGGGTCGGCCTCTGCGCGCAGCATTTCCACCGCCTCGAGGCCGTTGCCGGCCACGCTCACGCGGACCCCCGCGGACTCCAGCAGTTCCACGGCGATCTGCTGGTTGATTTCGTTGTCCTCCACCAGCAGTACATGCACACCGCGGTCGTGCAGGCCGTGGTCGCGCTGACCCAGTCGCGCACCGGCCGAGAGCGCTTCGAGCTCCGCCGGTGCCAGGCTGCCGACCACCCGATCCCACAGGTGCGACTGCGTGACTGGCTTCACCAGAAAACCCGAGGCGCCCAACGCCTCGGCCTGGTCACGCACGTTGTCTACGCCGAAGGCGGTTACCATGATTATCTGTGGTTGTGCCGCGCCGAGCGCCTCTGCGCGGATGCGGCGGATGGTCTCGATGCCGTCCATCTCCGGCATGCGCCAGTCCATGAAGACCAGCTGGTAAGGATCGCGCGCCCGCGCCTGTGTCAGCGCGGTGAGGCAGGCCTCGCCCGAGGACACCGCGTCCACGCGCATGCCGAGTGACTCGACCTGCTCGAGCATTATCTCGCGGGCCACCGGGTTGTCATCGACTATCAGGCTGCGCAGTCCACGCAGGGTGCCGGGCAACGCGCGGGGCGGGATGTGGTCGCCGATCCCGAACCATACGGTGAAGTGGAATGTGCTTCCCTTGCCGGTCTCGGTATCGACCCATATCTCCCCGCCCATCAATTCGATGAGGCGCTTGCAGATGGTGAGCCCGAGCCCGGTGCCGCCGAAGCGCCGGGTGGTGGAGCCATCGGCCTGCATGAACGCGCTGAACAGCCGTGCCGCCTGTTCCTCGCTCATCCCGATGCCCGTGTCCATCACGCTCACCGACAGCTGCACGCGGCCATCCGCCGTCGCGGGTATCGTGAACGAGAGCTTGATCAGGCCGGTGTTGGTGAACTTGACCGCGTTGTTGATCAGGTTGGTCAGTACCTGCGTGAGGCGCAATGGATCCCCGATCAGCCCCTGCGGAACCTCCGGGCCCACCTGGATCAGGAACTCCAGGCCTTTCTCCTCGGCGCGCTGCCCGACCACGGTCTTCAGGTTCTCGAGCACATCATCGAGCCTGAAGGGCAGCGTCTCCAGGTCCAGACGGTTTGCCTCGATCTTGGAGAAGTCGAGGATGTCGTTGATCACGCCGAGCAGGGAGATGCCCGCGCCGTGGATTTTCTGCACATAGTCGCGCTGGCGTGAACTGAGGTCGGTTTTGAGGCACAGGTGCGTCATCCCTATGACCGCATTCATCGGCGTGCGGTTTTCGTGGCTCATGTTGGCGAGGAACATGCTCTTCGCCTGCGTTGCTTCCTCGGCGCGCTGGCGTGAGGCCTCGACTTCCGCGGACTTGGTGTTGATCTCCGCGTTGGCCTGCAGCAGGTCGTGCTTCTGGCGCAGAAGTTCGTCTTTCTGCTGCTGCATTTCT
>CAJADV010000315.1 GCA_903938575.1 uncultured Gammaproteobacteria bacterium | reverse complement strand
GAAACGTGTCATGAGAGGCTGTACTCCTGAATGTGCAGGCGAGGTCGGAACGCCGATGGCTGCGCCGCAGTCAACTCAGCTGTGCAAGTGTAACAACGCCCCACATCCGTGATCAGCTACCACCGCTGCGACGTTAGCCCGCAACCAATCCCGGAGTCTGAGGACCCGCCATGAAACGCCTCATCCTCGTCCGTCACGCCAAGTCGAGCTGGGCTAATCCCGGTCAGGACGACATCGACCGCCCGCTGAACGAGCGCGGCCTGCGCAATGCGCCCGAAATGGCGCGCCGCCTGCGCGAGCGGGGCCAGGTGCCGGCGCTGGCGGTCTCCAGCCCGGCTCGTCGCGCGCTTGCTACGGCGCGGCTGATGGCGACTGAGTTCGGCATCGCTGAGGCCGACATCAAGATCGAGCCATCCCTCTACGAGGCGAGCGTGGAGACCTGGCTGCGAGTGATTGCCTCGCTGCCCGCCAACGCCGGATCAGTGCTCATGGTCGGCCACAACCCCACCCTCACCGAACTCGCGAACCGGCTCTGCCACGAGCCGCGCATCGACAACGTTCCTACCTGCGGCGTGCTCTGCCTTGATTACGACGCACGCGGCTGGAAGTCCGTGGCAGCCAGCCAGCCAGTGGATTGGTCCTTCGACTACCCCAAGCGTGGCGTTCCTTGATCTGGCTCGCTGTAACAGTTCCGGGATCGTGCTCTGCTACCATTTTCTCTCCGTTCGAGGGATGAGACTTCATGCTGCACCCTGCCATTGCCGCCGAACGTCAGGCGCTGCTGGCCCTCTTCGGGGGCGCGGCCGGGCGGCTTGCCGCGCTGATGCCCCGTGTGGAAAGCGACGCCGATATCGAGGCGCTGCACGATATGCGCGTGGAATTGCGCCGCCTGCGCAGCGCGCTCGGCGCGCTGAAGGGCCACGGACCCGTTAACGATGCCGCCGAACTGGTGATCGAGTGTCGCTGGCTCGCGGGTCATGGCAGCGGGCTTCGGGATATGGACGTGCTGCTCGAGCGGCTGCCGGATTATCTGGGCTCCCGGCCCGACGCCGCAGACCCCGCAATACGCTTGCTGATGCGTGATATCGGTCGTCTGCGCAGTCGCGAGCGCCGCGCCATGCTGGCGGCTTTCCGCAGTCAGCGTGGGCACCGGCTCGTCGCAAGGCTGGAGGCGCTGGCGACGGTGCCGCTGCATCAGGCCGAGTGGCCCGGTCAGGCGGTACTGGCGCATGCCGCGCGGAGTGCCCTGCGCAAGCTCTGTCGCCGGGGCCGGGCGCTTGAGCCCGACTCTCCGGTCGAGGACTGGCATGAACTGCGCAAGCGTGCCAAGCGCAGCCGTTATCTTCTGGAACTCTACGCAACCGTCGATCCCGCTCGGGAGCCGCGCGACCTGATCGACCGTGTGCGCCGTCTACAGAGCGCCCTGGGGGATCATCAGGATTTCGACACCCACGCCGCTGTCCTGGAAGGATTGATCGGGGCGCCGCCAACCGCTGCCGACCCCCGGTATGCAGAACTGTTGCAGCGGCTGGTCGCGACGTTGCGCGAGCGCATGCCGCGAGCCCGCGAACGCGCGCAAAGTCGCCTGCAGGCGCTGTTGCAATCGCGCGCGCGCAAGCGTCTGGTCCGTCGGCTTGCACCCGAGCGTCTTCCCCGCACGCCCGCGGTGGGTACGGGCGGCTATTGCCACGCCTTCGGCGATGGATCACTCGCCGGATTGCCCGTTGGCAAAGTGGTCTGCGTGGGGCGCAACTACGCGGCTCACGCGGCCGAGTTGGGCAACGCGGTGCCTGAGCAGCCGCTGCTGTTCATCAAGCCGCCCTCCAGCGTGGTCGATCTCGGGCCGACCGTACGGGTGCCGGTGAACCGTGGCAGCGTGCATCACGAGACCGAGATCGCGCTGCTGATCGACCGCGAACTGCGCAACGCTACCCCCGCGCAGGCCCGCGCCGCGATTGCCGGCGTCGGCGTGGCGCTGGATCTCACGCTCCGCGACGAGCAGGACCGCCTGAAGGCCAAGGGTCAGCCCTGGGAGATCGCCAAGGGATTCGATGGCGCCTGCGCGCTCAGCGAGTTCGTGCCACCCGACCCGGATGTCGATCTGACCACGCTGCAGATCCGGTTGGTGGTGAACGGTCGGCGTCGCCAGTTTGCCAGCAGCGCGCAGATGGTGACGCCAATCATCGAGCTCCTGTGCCACGCGAGCCGGCATTTCACGTTGTGGCCGGGGGATGTGCTGCTGACCG
>CAJADV010000314.1 GCA_903938575.1 uncultured Gammaproteobacteria bacterium | reverse complement strand
GCCATGGGCATCAACCTGCGTCGCGGGCGCTCTCATATCGATTGCGGCTGTTTCCGCGGCACGCTGCGCCAGACGCTGCGCTGGGAACTGGTGCTGCGCAACATCGCGCTGATGGGCGCGGCCCTCACCTGCGCGGCGCTGCCCCTGGCCGCGCCGGGCGGCGCACAATTGCTGAACGGCGTGCTGGGGGGCATCGGGCTCTTCGTGCTGCTGCAGGGCATGAACACGCTCTGGGCCATCGACACCGGTGCGCTGCTCGCGCGCGGCAGGCCCGCATGGGCTTCACGGAGCACGTCATGACAGGAGGCCTGGTGTCGCAAACCGTGCTGTGGGTGGTGGTGATATTGCAGGGCGTGGCCATACTCGCGCTGGCACGCCAGATCGGCGTGCTGCACGAGCGCATCGCACCGGCCGGTGCGCTGATGAGCGGCGCCGGGCCCGGCGTGGGCGAGCCCTCACCGCGGATCGAGGTGCACGCCATGGGCGGCAACGCCATCACCGTGGGTGGGCAACTCGCTGCGGGCCGCCTGCGACTCATGCTGTTTGTCTCCTCGGCCTGCCCCATCTGCAAGAAGCTGATCCCCATCGCGCAGAGCTTCGCCAAAAGCGAGCGCCTCGAAGTGCTCTTCATGGGCGACGCCGATGCTGCGGAGCAGCGCGAGTTGATCGCACGGTTCGGCATCGACGAGCGCAGCTTCGTGAACGGCCCGGAGGTCGGCATGGCTTTCCGCGTCGACAAGCTGCCCTACGCGGTGCTGCTGGACGACACCGGACGCATCGCCTCCAAGGGGCTGGTGAACAGCCGCGAGCATTTCGAGAGCCTGGTGATCGCACGCGAGAGCGGTTACGCCAGCATCCAGTCCTATCTTTCCGCACAAGCCGACGCGGCCGATGCCGCACAGGGGAACACGCGTGCCTAAGCCGATCCTCGATACGCTGAGCGAAGGTTTCACCCGCCGCCTTGCGGGCTTCTCATCGCGGCGCAGTTTTCTTTCCAGACTGGGTGCCGTGATGGTCGCCGCCCCCGTGCTGCCACTGCTGCCCGTGGCGCGTGCCAGCGCCGCCCCCAAGCCCTCGGAAGGCATCACGGATTTCGAGCGCCACGCGCAGGCCAAGGACTCCGAACAATGCGACTACTGGCGCTATTGCGCCATCGACGGCACGCTCTGCGGCTGCTGCGGCGGCGGCGTGCACACCTGCCCTCCCGGCTCGGAGCCATCACCCATCGCCTGGATCGGCACCTGCCGCAACCCCGACGACGGTCGCTCCTACGTGGTTGCCTACCGCGATTGCTGCGGCAAGCCCGCCTGCAAGGCACCTGCCTCCTGCACCTGCCAGAGCGTGGACCGCGAGATGCCGACCTACCGGCCGCAACTGAACAGCGACATCATCTGGTGCTTCGGCAACGCCTCGGCCATCTACCATTGCTCCACCGCAGCGTTGGTGGGACTGGCGAGCTCCCCATGAGGGCCGCGCTTCTCCTGTGCGGTCTGCTGGCAGCGCTGGCAGGCGTCACCCAACGGGCGGCAGCCGCAGACGGCGCCGCGGTGTACCTGCAGAACTGCCTCATGTGCCACCAGTCCGGCGGCGCGGGCCTGGCGGGCCAGTTTCCACGTCTCGCGGGTCGGGTTGCCGCGATCGGCGCCAAGCCCGCAGCGCGCGGCTATCTGGTGCAGGTGGTGATCCATGGCATGAGCGGCAATATCACGGTCGATGGCCGGGCGATCATGGGCATGATGCCGGGCTTCGCGCAGATACCCGATGCCGATGTGGCATCCCTGTTGAATTACCTCACGACGCTCGGCAAGCAGCCGCGCAAGCCACCTGCCCCCTTCAGTGCAGAGGAAGTGCAGGCCGTGCGCAGCGGTGGCGCGCGCTCAGCCACCGAGGTACACGCACTGCGCGAATCACTGGGTATCGCCAAGATCGCCCCATGAAGCTGCGGTATGCGCTCTGCCTGTCGGGCCTGCTCTGCATGCAGGCAATCGCCGCCGAGCCCGCCAACATCCCGCAGTTCAGCAGGGTGCAGAGCGATTACCTGCTTGCCTGCGGCGGCTGCCACGGCGAGAGCGGCGTCTCGAACTCCCGTCTGGTGCCGGATCTGCGGAATCAGGTGGGCTATTTCCTCAACACGCCGCAGGGTCGCCGTTACCTGGTGCAGTTACCCAACGTCGTCACCTCCGCGCTGGACGACGCCGCGCTCGCCGGGGTACTGAATTTCATGGTGTGGGATATTGGCGGGGCAGGCGTGCCTGCACGCGCGTCGCGCTACACGGCCCCTGAGGTGTCCATGCTGCGCCGCGAGCCACTGAACACGGTGAGCCTGAAGGACTACCGCAGGCAACTGGTGGAGTCGCTGATCGCGGAGCATGGGGCGCCGCCGGCAATGCGCTACTACAGTACGGCCGCTGAGGCCATGCGCTGACCAGCGCGTCAACGATAGCGGCGAGGCGGCTCCTCCCAGACCGCCAGTCACGCCCCGCCCAACGCCAGTCAGCGGCGCATCGAAACGTCTTCCTCGAGCGGATCCGCCTCACGCTGATCCGCAGAAACGCTACTTCTTCGGGCCACGGTTACCGGGCGGAGGTACCGCAGTAGCCCACGGGAGTGTCGACCCACCGGGATGATTTGCATTGGTG
>CAJADV010000313.1 GCA_903938575.1 uncultured Gammaproteobacteria bacterium | reverse complement strand
GGTCGTCTGCTGCCACGAGGTCGCACTGCACGCCAACAAACAACTCACATCACCGGGTGGCCCATGATCCTGCGCAAGGGAAACGTCAACGGCATAACTCTGATCGCCGCACTCGGGGGGCTGTTGTTCGGTTACGACACGGCGGTGATCTCGGGTACGGTGAACGCCCTGGATCAATACTTCGTTGTGCCACTCGGACTCTCCGAGCTTGAGGCGAGCGCGCGTCTCGGCACTCTGGTGGCGAGTGCGCTGCTCGGCTGTATCATCGGCGGCGCGATCGCCTCGGTACTGAGTGAGCGTTTCGGCCCGCGGCGCATCCTCCGCTTGAGCGCCGTCCTGTTCGCCGTATCGGCGCTCGGTTCCGCAGTCCCGGAGTTCGGTTTCGCGGCCATCGGGGAGGGCGCGCATCTCGACAGCCTGTTCGTTTTCTACCGGATAATCGGCGGCATCGGCGTGGGTCTGGCCTCGGTCTGCTCCCCGATGTACATCGCCGAGATCGCGCCCGCTGCGATCCGCGGCAGGCTGGTCTCGTACAACCAGTTCGCCATCGTCACCGGGATACTTGCCGCCTACTTCAGCAATTACGGCATTACCGTCCAGGGTGACGAGGCATGGAACCTCGCCACCGGCTGGCGAATCATGTTCGCAGTCGAGGCGGCGCCCGCGCTGCTGTTTTTCTGGCTGTTGAAAGCGGTTCCCGAGAGCCCGCGCTGGCTCATCCTTCGCGGCGAGCGTGAAGCAGGCCATAAAGTTCTCGAGGATCTTTACGGCGCCGGGTATGCGGCCCGCGAAAGTGCCGAGATCGGCAATTCCGGTCAGCGCGGGGGCTCGCTCTTTTCCTTTGGCATCGCCGTCGTCCTGATCGGCGTCGGGCTGTCGGTCCTGCAGCAGTTCGTGGGCATCAACGTGGTGCTCTACTACGCCCCCGAGATTTTCCGCAGCATGGGCCTCGGCGCCGATACCGCGATGCTGCAGACGGTAGTGGTTGGCGTCGTGAACCTGGTTTTCACCATCGTTGCTATCCGCTGGGTCGATCATCACGGCCGGCGGCCCCTGATGATTGCCGGCGCCTGCGCGATGGGCGTGTCCATGCTCGTGCTCGGCACAGCGCTTTACCTGCAGGTCACGGG
Organism: uncultured Gammaproteobacteria bacterium; assembly: GCA_903938575.1. Lineage (GTDB taxonomy): Bacteria > Pseudomonadota > Gammaproteobacteria > Pseudomonadales > UBA5518 > UBA5518. Next base: position 682 of record CAJADV010000313.1, on the reverse strand, counting down.
GATGCTCGCGCTGGTGGCGATGCTGGTTTTCGTTGCCAGCTTCTCGTTCTCGTGGGGGCCGGTCTGCTGGGTGTTGCTCTCGGAGATCTTCCCCAACCGCATACGTGCCAAGGGACTTGCTGTAGCCGTGGCCGCACAGTGGGTCGCGAACTACCTGGTGTCGGCCTCGTTCCCGGTGCTGGATCGCCACCCGGCCCTGGTCGCCAGCTTCCACCACGGTTTCGCGTACTGGATGTACGGCGTGATCGCGTTGCTTGCGGCCCTGTTCGTGTGGCTCTACGTGCCGGAGACGGCGGGCAAGAGCCTGGAGGAAATGGATTCCCTGTGGGATGCGCGCTCCCCTGAGCCGACGCCGGCACCCGCGCCGCTGCGCTAGCCGCTCAGCCGGTACCGAAGCGGTAACTAGACACCGTGCTGATGCCGAAGAACCGATCCTCGCGGTAGATGCAGCGTCCGGGTTCGCCCGCCGCCGCGCCTGCCGCCACCATCAGTGGCAGCAGGTGTTCCTCACGGGGATGGGCGCGTCGCGCCGCCGGCGCCTGTTCCCAGTCCTTGAGTGCTGACTCGCGCTCGGCGGGGCCTGCATCGACCAGCACCTGCTGCAACCAGCCATCGAAAGCCTGTGAGGGCGCCAGCGCGCCAGGCCCGCGGTTGGCGAGGTCGTGGTAGCTCGAGCCGCTTC
>CAJADV010000312.1 GCA_903938575.1 uncultured Gammaproteobacteria bacterium | reverse complement strand
GAGCGGGCTGCAAAGCTGCGTAATGGCCCTGCGGGCGATCCCTCAGGCCTCGTCTTCAACGAGCATGTCGGCGGCCTTGTCGCCGATCACGCAGCACAGTGCGTGGGTGTTGCCGCTGATAATCGCGGGGATCACCGAGGCATCGGCAACACGCAGGCCTTCCAGCCCGTGCACCCGCAGGCGATGGTCAACCACGGCGTTCTCGTCGTGTCCCATGGCGCAGGTGCCAACGGGATGGTACACAGACTGGGCTTCCTGGCGGATGAATTCGAGCACCTCGGCGTCCGTCTGGCAGTGCCGGCCCGGACGGATTTCAGCGTCGCGGAAATGGTCGAAGACCGGCGAGGCGAAGAGCTCGCGGACCCAGCGCACGGCATCGATGGTGGCGCGGCGATCAGCCGAAGTGCTCAGGTAGTTGGCGCGGATCGCGGGCGCGTAATCGGGTTGTGCGGCACGGATATGCACGCTGCCACGGCTTTCCGGGCGCAGATGGCAAACTGTGGCAGTCGTGCCGGGTGCCGTGACCATATTGCCCCGGGCGTCCGTGCGGCCGGCGGCCGGCGTGAAGTGGATCTGCGAATCCGGGCGCGTCGCGTCGGCCGAGGAGCGGAAGAACGCCCCGCCCTGGCAGGCCGGGTGCACCAACAGGCCCTCGCGGCGGACAGCCCAGCGCAGGATGTTGCCGAGTAGGGCGAGCGGGGCTGCCTCCTCGAAGAAGGTGCGCGCGTCGCGCAGCCCCTGCTGCACGTTCACCGTGAGGTGGTCCTGCAGGTTCTCGCCGACGCCCGGCAGTGCATGGCGCACGCGGATCCCCAAGGGTTCGAGCACGCCGGGCTGGCCGATGCCGGATAGCTCCAGCAGTTGTGGTGAGTTGATCGTGCCGCCGCACAGCACCACGGCCGTCCTGGCACGCACGGCGTGAAGCTCCTTTCCGCGCTGGTAGCGCAGCCCGGTCACGCGCTGGCCGTCGATGTCCAGCCCCTGAACGAGAGCGCGGGTCACGAGATGCAGGTTGGCCCGCCTGAGGGCCGGCTTCAGGAAATGCGTTGCGGCTGTCTGGCGCATGCCACGGCGCACGTTTACCTGATAGCGGCCGACGCCTTCCTGCGTGGGTCCGTTGAAATCGGGGTTGTGCGGCAGCCCCGCGCTCACGCCAGCCTGAATGAAGAGGTCGGTGGCATCGAGATGGGGCCCTACCTCATCGACCCAGACGCCACCGCCCGTGCCGTGCAGTTCGCTCGCGCCGCGGGTGTTGTGCTCGGTGCGGATGAAATAGGGCAGCAGTTCCTGGAAGGACCAGCCCGGATTCCCCGCCGCCGCCCAGTCCGCGTAGTCCTCGCGCTGCCCGCGGATATAGACCATGCCGTTGATCGCGCTGCTGCCGCCAACCACCTTGCCACGCGGCCAGTCGATGCGCCGGTAATTCAGTTCCGGTTCGGGCTCGGTCCGATAGCACCAGTTGACGTTCTTGTCCTTCATGAGAAAGGCAAAGCCGAGTGGCACATGGATCATCGGGTGGCGGTCCATGCCGCCGGCCTCGAGCAGCAACACGCGACGGCTCGCCTCGCGCGTCAGGCGCGCTGCGAGCGCACAGCCCGCGGAGCCAGCGCCCACGATCACGTAGTCGTATTCATCGGCAGGGTCGCGCGGATTCACGGGCACGCGGAGCACCGGGTGTGGACTGGGGGCGGTTATTCTGGGGCAAGTGGCGCGAACTGCTCCATCCGGATGCCATTAACCTTTGTTAAGCGGCCTCACGGGGTTCTTGGCTATCATGACCTGGTCGATGTTCCGGCGGGCTTGGAGGGCGTGGCGATGCTGCTCGAGGGGATGCGCGTGATCGATTGCGGCTCCTGGGTCGCGGCGCCGGCGGCGGCAACCGTGCTCGGTGATTTCGGTGCCGAGGTGATCAAGATCGAGCCGCCACCCGGGGGTGACACCTACCGCTGGTGCTCGCAATTTGTGCCGGGTTTCCCGCAGTCCTCCGAGAACTATCCCTGGCAGCTCACGTCGCGCAACAAGAAAAGCGTGATGCTCGACCTCAAGGAGGAGGAGGCTTACCGCGCGCTCGTCGCGCTGGTGCGCACAGCCGATGTGTTCCTGACCAATTTTCCGCCTGCCGTGCTGGCAAGACTGCGGCTGCGCTGGGAGGACCTCTCGGTCCATAACCCGCGACTGGTCTACGGGCAGCTCACGGGTTACGGCGAGAAAGGTCCGCACGCCAACCTCGCAGCTTTTGACCGCACGGGCTGGTGGGCGCGTTCGGGAATGATGGATCGCATGCGCTACAAGGATGCGCCGCCTGCCGGAGGCATCCTCGGCTGGGGTGACCATGCGAGTTCGATGTCGATGTTCGGCGCGGTGATGCTCGGCTTGTATAACCGCGAGCGGACCGGGCAGGGCGGCAAGGTCCACAGCTCCCTGCTGGCGAACGGGCTCTGGGCCAACGGGATCCCGCTTGCGGCGCGGCTCGCGGGCGCCGAGGTGACGCTCGAGACGCCGCGCCAGGCCATGGACAATGCGCTCGCCATTCCCTACGAAACCCGCGATGGGCACTGGTTCTATCCCTGGCTCTTCGACGAGGAGCGCGACTGGCTCCGCTTCGCGGCTGCACTAGGCCTCGAAGCGCTCGGCGAGGATCCCCGGTTCATGCTGACTGCGGATCGTCGCAGCAATGCCGCCGCGCTCATTGCCCTGTTCGAGGCGGGGATCGTGAAGCAGGACTGGGCCCACTGGCAGGTGGCGATGTCGGAGAACGGCATCGACCTGATAGCGGTGAGCACGCTGGACGACGTGATCGCCGATCCTCAGGTATTGCTGAACGAGGGTCTGCTGCCGCTCGAGCAGCCTCTGGGACGCGCCACGCACACCGTGAACAGTCCGATCTTCATGGAGGGCGCACCCAAGCGTGCCGCCGGGCCCGCGCCTGCGCCGGGTCAGCACACGGCCGAGATACTGCGCGAACTCGGGCTCGATTAATTGCCCTTTTTGGCGCTGGCGACCAAGGCGTCGAAGCGGGCGCGGGTGACGGCGGAATCCTCGGCGGCCAGCGCGCGTGCCACGTCATCGAGGCTGCGCTTGCCGCCACTTGCGCGGCGTATGTCGAGATCCATCTGCCGCAACACCCCTACGGCCTTTGCCGTTACCGGGCCCGTGGAGTGAGGTACCTCCAGTGAGGGCGCCTCCTTGCCCCATAGCGCGAGTGCGGCGTGGGCTTTCGCGAAGCGCGCGTCGCTCAAGGCCCCGGAGCGATGCAGCACCTCCAGCGAGAAGTACTCGGCCAGTCCCTCGACGATCCAGTCCGAATCCGGGCGGCTGCGGGCGCGCATCGCCACGTGCACCAATTCGTGGAGAAATGTACTGGTGCCGTTCTCGCTGATCAGCGGGCGATCGGCATGGACGAAGAGGCTGTCCGGGCCCGACAGCGCACCGCGCCACATGGGATCTCCGGCGCTCACCACGACCAGACGTTGCGGAAAGGTGGGAAAGATCTCCTGCATCCTGGGCAGGGTCCAGCGGAAGAACGCCAGCATGTCCATCCGGTGAACGCTCTGGCCGGTGGGCGCGGCGATGGTGAGCCGGGTCTCGCCGATCCGCTCACGCCGCACGCCCAGCTTGCCGAGCGCGAACCACCCCGTGGGGCGGTCGAAGAGCCGGTTTGGGTTCTGCACCTGGAGCCGGCCGCTTTTGTAGGAGGGGAAGGGCGTGACCGCGCTCCAGCCATCCGGCAGATTGAGGGCGAGTTTGGACCTGGATTGCGTGTTGTCTGCCATGTCGATGCGCACGGGAGGCACCAGGTCATCGCCGCGGAAAATTGCAAAGTCAGGCGTGACCATTCCGTCGAAACGCCCGGACTCGCGACTGCTCTCGAGGTTCACCACGTACTGCAGCCAGGGTTTGGTGCCGGCTGGCCGCCAGAGGACCTCGTCGCCCTCGCGGATGATGCTGCCACTGCCCTTGATGGACGTATATTTCGCTGCCGGCGCAGAGAGCCGCATCCAGCGCACTGCGCTCGGGTTCTGGGTGAGCCGTATTCGCACCGTGGCGAGCGGATCCCCGGCGCGAACCCAGGCGGTGAACAGCACGCCGTAGTGATCGCGCGCGACCGGTGCGGCGGGCGGCGCGGCCAGCAACGAGCCCGGGAGCAGCAGAACCAGCAGCAGCAAAACTCCCCAGCGGCGATCACGCATGAAACTTCTCCCTCGGTTGCCTGTCACAGGCCGGTTGCGCGACAACTGGACGGCGGCATCGACATTGAATCACACCGGGTCTGATGTCGATATGCGGGCTGAAGGTTCAGTGATCAGGCCATCCGTATCCCGCCCCGTTGCCGCGCTCAGGATGCGTGGATATAGTCGCTGCCCGGTTCGCGTTGTCTCTTGCAAGGAGTACGCATGATAGAAGTGAGCCACCTTGGTCGCCGTTTCGGCACGCTGCGCGCGGTCGACGATCTCAGTTTCACGGTCCGCCCGGGCGATGTGCTCGGTTTCCTCGGGCCCAACGGTGCCGGCAAATCCACCACCATGAAAATGATCGCCGGGTTTATCGCGCCCAGCGAGGGTCAGGTGCGGGTCTTCGGCCACGATGTCCAGCAGCAGACTCTCGAGGCGCGTGCGCTGATCGGGTATCTGCCGGAGGGCGCGCCGTGTTACGAGGACATGTGCGTTATAGAGTTCCTGCGTTTCATCGGGCAGGTGCGCGGTTTCAGAGGAGGTCAGCTCGAGGCGCGTGTCCGGACGGTTGCATCGCGCATGGACCTCGGCGGGGTGCTGGAACAGCGCATCGAGACCCTCTCCAAGGGCTTCAAGCGGCGTGTGGGTCTGGCGCAGGCCATATTGCACGACCCACAGGTACTGATTCTCGACGAGCCCACCGATGGTCTCGATCCCAACCAGAAACACCAGGTGCGCGAGCTGATCCGCGGACTTTCAGCAGACAAGATTGTGGTGATCTCCACGCATATCCTCGAGGAAGTCCACGCGGTATGTAACCGCGCGATCATCATCGCCGGCGGTCGGCTGGTTGCTGATGGCACACCCGCGGAGCTGGAGGCCCGCTCGCCCACCCACCGGGCCATACACCTGCACTTGGCGCAGGCCTACCCGGGAGCGGTGGCTGCGTTGCGTGCGCTCGAGGGCGTGCGCGAGGTGCGCGCAGACGATGCCGGGCGGCGATTGCTGGTGCTGCCGCAGCCGGAGTCCAGCCCGCTCGCCGCAGTCGCGCGTCTGGTGCACGACAACGGCTGGATCGCCGATGAGCTCCACGTCGAACGCGGCCGACTCGATGAAGTCTTCCGCAGCATCACGAGGGAGGCGGCCTGATGAACATGCCCATGTTGATTGCGCGCCGCGAACTGGCTGCTTATTTTGCTACTCCGCTTGCTTACGTTT
>CAJADV010000311.1 GCA_903938575.1 uncultured Gammaproteobacteria bacterium | reverse complement strand
GCTCGAGAGCCGTAACCCGGCGTTCTCGGTGAAATGCCGCATCGGCTCCAGCATGGTCTGGGCGGCCGAGCAGGACGGCTCGCTCAGGCCGGGCATGGAGATCGTCGAACCCACCAGCGGCAACACCGGCATCGCGCTCGCCTTCGTGGCTGCTGCCCGCGGCTACCGCATCACGCTCACGATGCCGCACACCATGAGCCTGGAGCGCCGGCAGGTGATGGCCGCGCTGGGCGCGAACCTCGTGCTCACCGACGGCGTACTCGGCATGAAGGGCTGCATCGCCAGGGCAGAGGAATTGGTGCGTCAGGATCCCGGACAGCGCCTGATGATGCAGCAGTTCCAGAACCCGGCGAACCCGGCGATCCACGAGCGCACCACGGGGCCGGAAATCTGGCGCGACACCGACGGGGCGATCGATGTGCTCGTGTGCGGTGTGGGCACGGGCGGCACGCTGACGGGCATCTCGCGCTACATCAAGAACACCCAGGGCAAGGCCATCACCTCCGTGGCCGTCGAGCCCGCCTCCTCCACCATGATCACCAACACCCTGGCCGGGCTGCCACCGACGCATGCGCCGCACAAGATACAGGGCATCGGCGCCGGCTTCGTGCCCGGGAACCTCGATCTCTCGATGGTCGACCAGGTCGAGCAGGTGAGCGATGCCGAGGCCATGGAATTCGCGCACCGCCTGATGCGCGAGGAAGGAATATTGGCCGGCATCTCCTGCGGCGCCGCTGCAGCGGTAGCGGCGCGGCTGGCTGCACAGCCGCAGCATCAGGGCAAGACAATCGTGGTGGTGCTGCCGGACTCGGGCGAGCGCTATCTGCGCAGCCCGCTCTTCGAGGGCCGCTTCGGGGACCGCGAACTGGTGCAGGCGATCAGCTAGCGACCCGCAGGGGGCTGAGCCCCGGAACCGCGCCGGCCGCCCACCAGCCGGTTCCACAGAAAGCGCAGCAACCACGCGCCGAGCACGGCAAATCCCGCGATCAGCACGACGCGTACGCCCACCAGCGGACCAAGCCCCGCATCGGGCGCGGTGAGAAATTCATAAACCACGACGAACAGCGCCGGCGCGAGATGCTCCTGCGTGCCATCGACCGAGGCAGGCGTGAGCACCATGACCGCCAGCACCACCCGCAGCGCATCGCGCAGCCAGCCCCAGACAGGTCGCGTGACGCGCCAGACGACCAGCAACAGGGCAGCCGATGCCAGCAGGTAGATAGACCACGCCATGAGGTAATCCGTCGTGGTCTGCACCTCAGACGCCACCCGTCGCGGGAACCGGGGGCAGCTGCAGGAAATACCCTTGCTCGTCGATCGCACGCAACACCTCGGTGGCCTCCGCACGCGCGAGGCGACGCCCCGGCTGCAGTGCCAGCGTCATCGCCCTATCCGTGCCGCCAAGCTCGCGCAAGAGCGCCTCTGGCACCCGTGCAAAGCCCTCGTGATGATCGACAAAGATATACGTGTCCGGATTACGCCGGGAGCGGAACACCGCGCAGACGATGCGGCTCATGCCAGCTCACCGATCAGGCGCCAGAGTTCCTCGCCTATCGCCTCACGTCGCCATCCCGTGAAAAGCGTGCCGTCATCCGGGCGTTCACCGGCCCCGGCGCGGCGCACCAGATCCTCCAGATCACGCCGCTTGGCGAGCATCTCGGGTGCAACACCCAGCGACTCGGAGCGCTCCAGCACGCGGCTCCTCAGCGCCTTTACGCGACGCGTATCGGCGGAACCCAGCGGCGGCGGCAATGTCGCCGGCCAGGCCTCGGGAGCCAGTGCCGCGGCAGCCGCCGCTTCGGCAAGCATGGCCTTGCCGTGGCGCCTGCGGGCGGAATCCTGCAAGTCGGGAATATCGGCAAGCCCCCGCTCGTCCTGAAGACGGATTTCGGCAATGCGCAGCAGCACTGAATCGGGAACCACCCAGCTGCGCGGCAGATCGCGCTCGCGGGCCGTGTGCTCGCGCCAGATATGCAGCGCGCGCAGCACGGCAAGCCGTTGCGGATCAAGGCGCCAGGCCCCGCCAAGCGACCCCAGATCAACGCCCGGCTCGCGGGCGCGGAAACGCGGCACGATGGCCGCGCACTCCTCGGCAGCCCAGGCCGCCTTGCGGGGCTCGGCCTGAAGGCGCTCCTGCAGGATCTCGTAGAGCCGCGGCAGATGGAGCACGTCTTCCGCCGCGTAACTGAGCTGCGCGGGCGATAGCGGACGCTGGAGCCAGTCGGTACGGGTCTCGGACTTGTCGAGCTCGATACCGAGTTCCATGCCAACGATGCGCTGATAACCCACCGAGAGCCCGTGACCGCAGAACGCCGCCAGAACCTGGGTGTCGATCAGGGGCTCCGGCACCACACCCAAGCGCCGCATGCAGACCTCGAGATCCTCGCTGCAGGAGTGCATGAGTTTGGTGATGCCCGGATCGGCAAGCAGGGCGGCGAGCGGCGCAAGGTCGTCGATCGCAAGGGGATCGACGAGGTGCGAGCGGGTGCCGTCGAAAAACTGGAACAGGGCGGCCTGAGGGTGAAAGGTACGCACCCGCATGAACTCCGTGTCCAGTGCGAGCAGGCGCGTGTCCCGGCAGCGCGCTACCGCCTCTTCGAGCGCGGCCTCAGACGTAATCAGCCTCACGTGCGCCGCAGTACTCACGCGGGTTTGCGCCCGAGAAAGGCGTGCTGCAGCGTGCCGCCATCGACGTATTCGAGCTCTCCGCCGAGCGGCACCCCGTGCGCGATGCGCGAGACCGGCACACCCACCGCGCGCAATTGTTCGGTAATGAAATAGGCCGTGGCCTCGCCTTCGACGGTCGGGTTGGTGGCCAATATCACTTCGCGGAAACGCTCCTCACGGGCCCGGGTGACGAGGAGATCAAGGCCAAGCTCCGTCGGGCCGATCCCGTCGATCGGCGAAAGGCGACCAAGGAGTACGAAATACAGCCCGCGATAACCGCCAGCCTGCTCGACGGCGATCACATCGGCCGGGGTTTCCACCACGCAGAGCATGCCGCGATCACGACGTTCGCTGCCACAGATCGCGCAGAGTTCGTCCTCGCTCAGATTGCGGCAACGCCGGCAGCGACCGACCCGCTCGACAGCACGCGACAGCGCCGCTGCCAGCGCCGAGGCGCCCGCCCGATCACGCTCCAGAAGGTGCATGGTCATGCGCTGCGCGGACTTCGGGCCGACGCCCGGCAAGCACTGCAGCGTGTCCATCAGCGTGTCTATGGCTGGACCGAAACGCATACTCATCACTCCAGCGCCTGCTCAGAAACCTGTGGGAAAACCGGAAGGGAGCCCGAGGCTCCCGGTGACGTCGGCAAGTCGCTCGCTCTGTAAGGCCTCAAGTTTGCGGACCGCATCGTTGAAGGCCGCGGCAACCATGTCACCAACGACCGCGCTGTCCTCGCGAAGCAGCGAGGGCTCGATGTGCACCCGGCGCACATCGTGGCGCCCGGTCATGGAGACACGGACCAGACCGCCTCCGGACTCACCCTGAACTTCAAGGCGCGCGACCTCGTCTTGCACGGACTTCAGTTTCTGCTGCACGACCTGCGCCTGCTGCATCAACTCCTGCCAGTTCTTCATCTCAACCTCCCGCTGGGGACTGCGGCGCAAGTGCGTCGACGGCGCGGATGCTCTCACGGTGAAGGCGTCCCGCGAAACTCTCCAGCAAGAGCCTCACGTTGGCGTCGGCCTCGATGTGGGCAACGGCCGCCTCTCGCCGCTCCTCCAACAGCCGCAGTTCTCGCCCTGCGGGGGTCTCCGCGCCTGGGTCTGCGGAATGCAGCTGCAACGTGATATCGCAGCCGAAGTGCGCCGCGAGCGCAGCCGACAGGCGCTCCGTCGCCGCCGGCGCATGCAGGGCCGCATGGCGCGGGTCGAGATCGAGCTCCACCCGTCCGTCGAGGACCCGGCGTGGCAGCGCATGCATTGCAAGGCTGCGAGCCATCCCGGCCAAGGGCAACTCGGCGAGTAATGTCGCCCAGTTACTGGCATTCAGCGCCTCCAGCCGAAGGGGGATTTCGTCAGCGGCAGGCTCAACACCCGCATCGGGCTCATGCGGCATGACAACCGCCTCCGCCGCAGCAGACTGCAGACGCGTCGGCGCGCTTGGCTCGGGGGCAAGCAAGGTTCCAGCCCGCGCAACGGGGCTCGGCTCAGAAGCAGGCGAGGGAACGGCAACGGGAACGGTAGTGGGAGTGGGAGTGGGTCTGACAACCCCGTCCTGCCTTCCACCGGCGGTCGGTTCAGACTTTTTTGCGAGACCCGCCACCTCCCGTGCGGGCGCGGAGGAGCCAACGACCGACGCCGAGCCAGGGCGGGGCGCCGCAGCGGGCCGGAAGGCGAGCATCCTGAGCAGCGCCATCTCGAGGCCACTGCGGGCATCGGGCGCATAGGGCAGGTCACGGCGGCACTGCAGCCCGATCTGGTAATAGAGTTGGACATCGGCGGGCGTAGCGGCATCGGCCCAGCGGGCAAACTGCTCGCGATCACCGTGCACGGACTCAAGCGCGGCGGGCACCGCCTGCACCAGCGCCACGCGATGCAGATCGACCAGCAGCTCGGCGAGCACGCGCTCGCAATCGGCACCCTGCGCTGCCAGGGCCTCGACCGCTTGCAGCACCTGGGCCGCATCCGCGGCTAGCAGAGCATCGAGGAGCGTGCGCAGCTGCTCGCGTTCGACATAACCGAGCATCTCGCTCACCGTCGCGGCGGCAACCTTGCCACCGCCGTGGGCAATCGCCTGGTCGGTGAGACTGAGCGCATCGCGCATGCTGCCCTGCGCCGCCACGGCGATCTGCCACAGACCCGCCGCCTCGCTCTCAAGACCCTCCTGTGCCAGCACATGCGCCAGATGCCCGGCGATCTGCTCGGGCGAGAGATTGCGCAGATGCAGCTGCAGGCAACGCGAGAGCACGGTGGCAGGCAGTTTCTGTGGGTCCGTCGTCGCCAGCAGGAACTTCACGTGCGGGGGCGGTTCTTCGAGTGTTTTCAGCAGGGCGTTGAAGGAGTGCCCCGACAGCATGTGTACCTCGTCGATGAGATACACCTTGTAGCGCCCGCGGGCCGGGGCATAGAGCACGTTGTCGAGAAGTTCGCGGGTGTCCTCGACCTTGGTGCGCGACGCCGCGTCGACTTCCAGGAGATCGACAAAGCGGCCCTCGGCGATCTCCCGGCAGGCGCTGCACTGGCCGCAGGGCGTGGCGGAAACCCCTTGCTCGCAATTAAGACACTTGGCGATCAGCCGGGCGAGAGTGGTCTTGCCGACCCCGCGGGTACCCGTAAGAAGGTAGGCGTGATGGAGACGGTTGCTGCCGAGCGCATTGACCAGCGCGCGCAGCACGTGTTCCTGCCCGACCATCTGGTCGAAGGCCTGCGGACGCCAACGGCGCGCGAGTACCTGGTAGCTCATCGTATGGGGGCTGATTCCGGAAGTCGGGCCGCATGCCGGGTATGCAGGGTCATGGAGGCGGCCCCGACCAGCCACACCCCGGCACACGCATCAGCAACTACCGTTGCTCCCTTCCGGGCCTGGCGGGGTTCGCTGCCTAGCGTTGCGAGGGGACCGACCGGGGCCACCATGAAAGACCCGTACAAGAGGCGAGGGATTATGGGCGATAGCGGCCCGGGGCGGCAAGCACGGGAGAAGCCGTTCCATCCTTTAAGCCCGTCCGCGATCATGGGCTTGACAAGCCAAGTTACAGATGAAAAGAATGCGCCGGCCTCGCGCAAGGATGTTCAGGTAAGCGTCCCCGGCGGCGCGCGCCGCCCGAGGAGCACAGTCCACACCGAGGTCATGGATGCAGTCCAAACCCCAGATCGAGATCGATACCCGCGTCCTCAAGGAGGACTACTGCAACTACGACCTCATCGCGCGCAGTTGGAACGACGAATACCGCGGCCGGGTCTGGAAAAACAAGGCACGTATCGCTGATTTCGAGGGCACCGATCTCGACGAGATCATGCTCGAACTGCGCGCCATCGTCGACGAACTGCAATCTGACAAACGCCACGAGCGCGGCAAGCGCAAGCCCACGCCCACGGAGATCGCCGCGGCGATCGCCAGCTTCGAGCCCAAGCTCTCGCGCCCCCAGAAAATGATGC
>CAJADV010000310.1 GCA_903938575.1 uncultured Gammaproteobacteria bacterium | reverse complement strand
TCCTCAAGGTGTCCTGCCGCGAGTGCGCTGTAGCCAGCAGACACGCGCGCCGCGCTGCGCTCGGCGCTGATTTTTGCCTCTACCGCAGCGAGCGCCGCGCGCGCCGGTTCCCAGGCGCCGTCCAGCGCCAGCGCCTCGCGATAGCTCGCGGCCGCCGGTCCCAATTGTCCGCTGGATTCCTGGGCCGTTCCTGCGCCCAGCAGGGATTTCAGATGATCGAGGCGGGCCGCCCGCTCGAGTCCGTTGCGGGCGCGCTCGTTCGTGGGCTCGATGGCAGCGGCTTCACCGAATGCGGACAGTGCTGCCGCCTGATCGTCTGCCGCGAAGGCCGCATCAGCTGCCGCCAGACGCGCCTCGAGCCGCGCCGGAATGCCATCCCGCAGCCCTTTCAGCTGCGCTTCACCGTCCCGGTAGAGCGCCGTCGCTGCCGCGAAACGCGATTCGCGATAGGCGGCGTCTCCTTGCTGGGCGGCTGCCGTTGCGGCGGCAAACTCGGCCTTGGCCCAGCCCTCGACCTGGCGCTCCTGCAACTCGTACTGCAGGGCGAGCAGGGCATCGAGGGCTGCTTTGGACTCCGCGCGCTCGCGGTCGGCCTGGGCCTGTTGCCACGGCGACTGACCCACGGCCGCGGCTGGCGCGGTTCGGTCGGCTGCATTCGCGGCATTGGATGGTGCGGATTTTTCCGCGCTGCGGGGCGTGGGCGCCGCCGATTTGCTGATATATCCGGGCAGCACAAACACCACGGCTGCCGCCAGCAGGACCAGCCCGCCCAGCAGCAATACCGCGCCCTGTGCCGAACTGCCTTCGCGCGCCTGCGGTAGGGCGGCGGTGGGGATCGGGCCTTGAGCCACATCCAGCGCGGCAGGCTGGATGCGATCGAAGTCATGGTCGGACATGGCGGTGATTGCTGCGGGATCGGAATGAGGGTTCAGATGCTGCCCGTCTCGGCCTCATAGATGCCATGCAGTATTTCGCGCCACTGGGTGTACTGGTCCTGCACGCTGCCGGTCAGTGTCACGCTGTGGTCCTCGAGTTCGATCACCTGCGGTTCGATCTCGGCGCCCAGCGAGCCACCGAGTTCCTTCAGCGTCTCGGCGTGCATCTTTGACTCCGCACGCTTGTCGAAACCGCTCTTCACCATGGCAGCACCGCCGATGATGCCCACGGTTCCCGCGGCGCGCGTGGCATAGCTGTCTCCGGTCTGGGCGGCGATGCCGGCAATGATCGAGGCCACGCCGGCAATGGTGCGACCTGTGGCCTGGGCGCGCAGTTCACGGTAGGCGATGCTCTCGGTGTAGCTCTCCTTGCGCCAGTCCTGGTAGGGCGCCGACATCTGCCGCGAGAAGCCGTTGTAGTAATCCTGCAGGGTGTCGACGAAGAGGTTGTCGCGCTCGCGGATGCTGCGGATGCGCACCAGCATGGGGTCGTTCTCGGCAGGAAGCCGGCGCACGCTGAAACGCCCGTTCTTGTCCTTCTCCAGAAAACCGCTGAAGGCCTTGGGCGCGAAGCTCTCGGCGAACCGCAGCTCGCTGATGGTCCGCAGGCGCTTCGCCTCGGCGGGGGACAGTTTGGCTCGCGCGATCGCAAGATCGTTGGTGATGCGGTTGTAGACATCCTGGAAGGGCTCGGGGGCGACCTTGGCGTCGTAGGAGTATTTGCTGGCGAAGCCTTCGTATTGTTTGGTGTACCAGTGCGCGCCCGAGGCATCCGAGATACTGATTTCCAGCGCGAGTTTCTCGCCGGTGGACTCCAGTATCTTGCCGTCCACCACGATATCGCTCACGCCCGTTTCGCTGGGCGCTACTCGCACCGCGCCCCAGTGCCCGCTTTTCTGCAGCGTGCCGGCGAGGACCGTGGGCATGAAGCGCGCCTCGGCCTTGCGGATCTCGGGTGATGTGAAGATCTCTTCCTCGGTGAGCGCGGCGCTGTTGGGGTCGAAGAGCCGCACCCCGACATCGAGCAGTTGATCTTCCGGCATGCCCGGGTCGCCGGCGATCACCGGCGTGACCTCGGTGGTTCTCACGGTGTTGGAGGAACAGCCGCTTAGCAGCAGCACGACGAGCGGGAGAAGGGCGAGCCAACAGTCTCGGCCACGTGACGACATCAGGATTTCCTCTTCGCGGAGCTCACGTACTTACGGTACTCGTCCCAGAGCTTGTCACGCAGCTCAGGGTCTTTTTCCTTCATGGCGGCCTCGCGGATCTGGCGCGCCACCACGTCGTCGTCGCTGCCGTCGGGTATGTCGGGCGGCGGTGTGTTGGTTGCGGCAGTATGCGTGTAATCGCCCTTACGGCCGGAGCCGCCACCGATGGTCGACATGCCGCTGCCGCTCGAACTGTCGTTCGCGGTGGCTTCGCCGCCTTTGCCTGCGCTGGCTTCTGGTGCGGGGCCTGCGCTTACACGGCCGTAGTCGCCTTCGGCGGCATCCTCGCCAGAGGCTGCGTCCGGATCCAGCATGCCGGCGCTTTCGCCCTGCGAGGCGCCACTGCCGGTGTCCTCTGCCTTGGCCTGCACGCGATCGCGCTCGCCGAGCATGGCGCCGTCGAAGCGGCCCAGGGAGGCATTCAGTTCGGCGTTCAGGCGTTCGGCCTCGCGCCCGGAGCCGCCGGCCGCGGTGGAGCCCCCTTGGCTGGCGCCGGCATCAACCGCTTGCTGGATTTCCTCGAGGCTGCCGGGCGCCGCGGCTGTTCCCGCTGCGGCTGCTGTGGCGCCACCGCTTGCCGCGGATTCATCGAGGCTGGCCTCGGCGGATTTGCGTTTCATCGCTTCCACCGCATCTTCGAGCACCTGCGACTCGCTTGGCGCGGCGGCTGCATCCGCTGAAGCCTCTGCTTGCGCAGCAGCTGCTGCCGCTGCCGCTTTTTTCTCTTCGCTGTCTTCGAGAGTCACGGAATCCTGGGGCGCGCCTTCACCGCTTTCGCCGGGCTCACCACCGCTTTTCTCCCACGGCGGACGGTGTTCCGCAGATGCCTCGCCCGCGCTGCCGCCCTGGCTGTCTTCCGGGCGCCCCTGTTGCTCGCTGCTCTGTCCGGGTGTGCCGCCTGCGCTCGGCATGCTGCTCGAGCTGCCAGCAGGCTCACTCGAGCCCTTGCTCGATGACTGGCTGCCCGAAGAGGGTTTGCTTTGCGAGGACGAGCTGCTGGAAGACGAGGAACTGCTGGAGGACGAGGAGCTGCTCGAGGGCATGGAGCTGCTGCTCGAAGGCATCTGTGCAGATGGAGGCTGGCTGCTGGACGAGGTGGTTTTGCAGCCGCTCAATGGGGCGAGCAGCACAATCGCCAGCAGCCCGAGCGGGGCGCGATGTTTCACGGTGAATACCTGTAGGAATAGGTGACATCGGGTGTAGGCATGGGTAGTCCAGCCTCGAAGCGCGGGCGAAAACGCGTGGCGCGTAGTCGCTTGCGGAGTTTCTCTACCTGCAGCGTTGCCGCCTTCTGTTCGGGGGTTTGCGTATCGGCGTCTACTTGCGCGGCGGCCTTGGTGTCAGCGGTT
>CAJADV010000309.1 GCA_903938575.1 uncultured Gammaproteobacteria bacterium | reverse complement strand
GCATCGGAGACTCACATGAAATCGACCCTTCCCGCCTTTGTCGGAGCCACCGCGTTCCTCGTCCTCGCCGCCAGCGCGCGCGCCGAGAACACCTACACCGCCAACGTGATGCTCACTTCTGATTACGTGTTCCGCGGCATCTCGCAAACACAGGAAAAAGGCGCTATTCAGGGCGGTTTCGATGCCCTGTTCGACAACGGCATCTACGCCGGCGTCTGGGCCTCGAACGTCAATTTTGACACCGGTGCGAACGGCACCAGCACCGAGGCCGATTACTACGGCGGCTACACCGCAGCCATGGGCTGTGAGGGCTGCAGCTACAAGATCGGCTTCATCTACTACCGCTATGAAGGCGATACCAAATTCGATTACATCGAGGCGGCCGGCTCGCTCACCTTCGGTGGTCTGACAGTCGGTCTTAACTACTCCCCGGAATACCTCGGCGACGGCACCACCGATCTGGTGGGTGACAAGGTCGATTTCTACTACCCCTACATCAATTACACCTACGCACTGCCCGGCGACATCACGCTCGCCCTGCACGGCGCCTATAACAAGATGGGTGAAAAAGGCGTGTTCGAGGCCGGCCAGGATGATTACAGCGAGTGGTCGGTCGGTCTCAGCAAGGCCTTCAATGGATTTACCGTCGGCGTGACCTACTGGGACACCAACACACACGACTTGTACGTCCCGTTGGACGGTGACGGCGCGGCTAGAGTCGTGCTTTCACTGAGCAAGGTGCTCTGATCATTCAACCGGTAACCAGCCGGGCGTGCCCCGAGGCGCGCTCCGGCCAACACGGAGAACACAAAACATGAAACTGGTTACAGCCATCATCAAGCCCTTCAAGCTCGATGATGTCCGCGAAGCACTGTCGGAAATCGGCGTGCAGGGCATCACGGTGAGTGAGGTGAAGGGATTCGGCCGGCAGAAAGGCCATACAGAGCTCTACCGCGGCGCCGAGTACGTGGTCGATTTCCTGCCCAAGGTGAAAATCGAGGTCATGGTCACCAACGCCATCCTCGACAACGTGATCGACACCATCACCAAGAGCGCGCGGACCGGCAAGATCGGCGACGGCAAGATTTTCGTCGTTGCCGTGGAGCAGGCCGTACGCATCCGCACCGGCGAGACCGGCGAGGAGGCGGTATGAGCACCTATATCCCAAGTCCTACAGGCACGACCGGGAGCGATTCCATGAAATCTCCATTTTTACGCGCTGCAGCTGCCTTGCTGCTTGCACTGGTTCCGGCGCTGGCCTTCGCCGACGGACCGCCGACACCGGACAAAGGCGACACGTCATGGATGATGACATCCACTGTGCTGGTCATCCTGATGACCATCCCGGGACTCGCGCTCTTTTACGGCGGCATGGTCCGCTCGAAGAACGTGCTGTCGGTGTTGATGCAGGTGTTCATGGTGTTCTGCCTCGTGACGGTGTTGTGGGTAGTCTTTGGCTACAGCCTGGCCTTCACCACGGGTAACGCGTTCATCGGCGGCCTCGACAAGATGTTCCTCAATGGCGTCAACGCCGGCACGCTGGCGGCGACCTTCTCGAAGGGTGTCTACATACCCGAGTATGTGTACATCGCCTTCCAGGGCACCTTTGCAGCCATCACGCCCTGCCTGATCGTCGGTGCCTTCGCCGAGCGCATGAAGTTCAGCGCCTTGCTGATCTTCGTCACGTCCTGGCTGGTCCTGTCCTATTTGCCGATCGCGCACATGGTGTGGTTCTGGGACGGTCCCGATGCCTACACCGATGCGGCCACCACGGCCACCGCTACCGCCCATGCCGGATATCTGTTCGCCCTGGGCGCGCTCGACTTTGCCGGTGGCACGGTGGTGCACATCAATGCGGGGATCGCGGGACTCGTGGGCGCGCTGCTGATCGGCAAGCGGATCGGTTATGGCTCCACCTCCATGGCGCCGCACAACCTGCCGCTGGTGATGATCGGCGCCTCGCTGCTGTGGGTGGGCTGGTTCGGCTTCAACGTGGGCTCCAACCTCGAGTCAAACGGTATGGCCGGTCAGGTGTTCCTCAACACCGTTCTGGCAACGGCCGTCGCGACGCTGGCCTGGACTTTCGCCGAGTGGATGCTCCGTGGCGCTCCCACGATGCTGGGCGCTGCATCCGGTGCGGTGGCAGGACTCGTGGCGATAACACCTGCTTGCGGATGGGTGGGTCCGATGGGTGCCTTGGCCATTGGTCTTGCTGCCGGTCTGGTGTGCCTCTGGGCGGTCATCTGGCTCAAGCACAAGCTGGGCTACGACGATTCGCTTGATGTGTTCGGCGTGCACTGCGTCGGTGGGATCCTGGGCGCCCTGCTCACCGGCGTATTCGCCGATCCCAAGCTGGGCGGGGTGGGTTTCCTGGACTGGGTCACGATGCAGGTAGCGCCCTATGACATGGCCGCACAGGTCATCGTGCAGGCCAAGGCAGTGCTACTCACGCTGGTGTGGTCAGGCGTGGTGAGCTTTGTGATCTTCAAGCTGATCGATATCACCATGGGTTTGCGCGTCTCGGAAGAGACCGAGCGTCAGGGCCTGGACACCGCCGAGCATGGCGAGCGCGCCTACGGCTGATCCGGCTGATCGTTCCATTACCTCCTGTTGGCGCCCTTCGGGGCGCCTTTTTTTTCACGCTGTCCGACGCAAGGATGCGCTGCCACTTTCCGCCGGCCCCCCTATAATGCGTGCGCCGATCAAGCCGCGCTCAGGCGCCACGGAGATACTGCATGAAGCTCATCACCGCGATCATCAAGCCCTTCAAGCTCGACGACGTCCGCACCGCGCTCTCCGAGATCGGCGTACAAGGCGTAACCGTGAGCGAGGTGAAAGGATTCGGCCGCCAGAAGGGCCACACCGAGCTCTATCGCGGCGCCGAGTACGTGGTTGATTTCCTGCCCAAGGTGAAGCTTGAGATTGCCATTGACGACTCGCAGTGCGACACCGTCATCGAGGCCATTCGCACGGCGGCCTATACGGGTAAGATTGGCGATGGCAAGATCTTTGTCGCCCCGCTGGAGCAGGTGATCCGCATCCGCACCGGCGAGTCGGGATCCGACGCGATCTGAAATTCAGGGTCCGGCCCTCTTGCATCGAGGCCGGTTAGGCAATAGAAAATGTCCTCTGACATGCATTGAAATCCGGAAGAACAGTCATGTCCTCCGAAGATGAAGAAAACGAAGCCGTAGATGCCGAACCCGCTGAGGCTGAGGAGTCGCCGCCGCCGCGCGACGAAACCGCCGATGCCCCATCGAGCGAGTCGCGTCGGAAGCTGCGGGAGCAGATGCAGGCCGAAATCGATGCGTTCCTGCGCGGTGGGGGGCGTATCGAGAAACTCGAGCCCAGTGCCAATCCGCCGAGCTCAAGCCCGACGGCCGGCGTTAACGACCTCAGCCAGTAAGGGCGTGCGGTTACCGCGCCTGCAGCGTGGCGAGCAGGGCGGGCAGCTCTGCGAAGCCACGAAATTCCGCGTCCGCTCTCTCGTTACCCGGCCAGTCCCGTCCGGCCGGGTTGTACCAGGCGGTCAGCAGACCAGCCCTGCGCGCACCGCCTATATCGTGCTCATGATGGTCCCCGACGTGCAGCGCTTCTTCCGCTGGCACATCTGCGGCGCGCAGCGCCTCGTGGAACGCTAGTGGATCCGGCTTTGCTGCCTCCAGCGTCTCGGCGCGTACTGCGAAGCGGAAATGCCGCCCCAGCGGCAGGCGGAAGACATCCGCGTTACCGTTGGTGATCACGCCTAGCACGTAACTGCGTCCCAACTCCTCCAGGCAGGCATCCACCCCGGCGAAGGGCTCCACGGTGTGCCGCGCCGCGATGAATATCTCGAAGCCTTCTTCGGCCAGAGCCGCCGCCTCGGACGGCGCGCGTCCACAGCGCTCCAGCGCGAGACGCAAGGACTCGCGACGCACATCGCTGATGCGGTGCGCCAGTTCAGGTCGCGCGGCCATCAGCTCCAGTCGCAGCGCCATCAGGGCGGCGCGGTCGTAGCGTGCACTGAGCTCCGGACACCGGTTGCTTGCCCACGCCGCCAGTTCGGACTCTGCCTGCATCAGCACCGGACGCAGATCCCAGAGCGTATCGTCGAGATCGAAGGTGACCAGACGGATCCGTCGCGTCATTGCCCTGCTCACTCTGCGCCGCTGTCGCGACGGCGGCCGGCGCGCGGATGCGCTGCGTCATAGACCTTCGCGAGATGCTGGAAATCGAGGTGGGTATATATCTGCGTGGTTGCCAGGTTGGCGTGTCCCAGTAACTCCTGCACCGCGCGCAGATCCCCGCTCGATTCCAGCAGGTGGCTGGCAAAGGAGTGGCGCAGCATATGCGGGTGCAGGTGCCGCGACAGCCCTCCCGCGCGGGCATGCTGGGCCAGTCGCTTTTGTACCGCGCGGGCCCCGAGCCGCGTCCCGCGGCGGCTCACGAAGAGCGCCGGGCACACCGCTGCACGTGACCACTGGGCGCGCAGCGCGAGCCATTCGCGCAAGGCCGCTACCGCCTTGCTCCCGACTGGCAGCGTCCGCGTGCGGTTGCCTTTGCCGGTGACAGTGACCAGCGCTTCGCGCAGGTCAATGGAGCCGAGGTCCAGCGCGCAGAGCTCGGCGAGGCGAAGTCCGGAGCTGTAGAAGAGTTCCATGATGGCCTTGTCGCGCAGATTTTCAGCCCCGTCCGCTTTGCCATCGAGGAGCAGCGACGCCTGGTCAACATCCAGTACCGCGGGAAGGCTGCGTTTGCCACGCGGAGCCTGGAGGCCGAGCGCCGGGTTCGCCGTGAGCACACCGCGTCCTATGAGGTAACCGAAGAGTCCCCGGCAGGCCGAGAGAAAGCGCTGGATGCTGCGCGGGGAGAGTCCGCGACGGTGGAGCGCCGACACCGCCTGGCGCAGCGCCTGCACATCGGCGTCGCCCGCCGACTGCATGCCGTGCTCGGCGAGCAGCGAGGCGAGCCGCTGGAGGTCCCGGCGATAGGCGGCGAGTGTGTGCTCGGAGGCGCGGCGAGTTGCCTCGAGGTACCCGAGGTAGGACTCGGCCTGTTCCGCGAGTGGCGCGTGGCGCATTCAGGTTGGCAGGGCGAAGCGCGGCAGCAGCCGGGCCAGTACCTCGCCGATGAACTCGAGGAACATGGTGCCCATTTCGGCGTGGAAGCGACGCGGATCGGAGCTGCCCGCGGCCAGCACGGCCATGCTCGATTGGCTGCCAATCGGCACGATCGCCGCCGACTGCACGTCGTCTGCGACGCTGCCGAACAGAGCTACGCGCTCCTGTGGCCGCAGTGGACCCACGATCGGCCGGCCCACATTCAGCAGGCCCGTCAGCGCTGAGCCCGCCTGGGTGCGGTCCAGAAGATTTACCGAGTCAGGCCACTGATACGCGCCTCCGGTGAGCAGCAGGAGCTTGCCGTGTTCGATCGAGAAGTCACGCCGCAGGGCGTCGAGCGCGGCGCGCGAGACCGCCTCCAGAGAGTCCGCCTCGAGAAGGCCAAGCACCAGCCGGCGGGTGCGCGAAAAAAGCAGATCGTTGTCGCGTGCGGTCTCCATCAGACGGTTGAGACGCTGGCGCGAATCTATGTTGCGCTCACGCAGCAGGCTCACCTGACGCTCGACCAGCGAGACGGCGGTGCCGGCGCGGTGTGGCAGGTCGATGTCGAGCAGCGCCTGTTCGTGGAGCCTGAAGAAATCCGGGTGTCTCGAGAGATAGGCCGCCACCTCCTCGCCCGAGAGTTCGGCTGGCGTCTCGCGGTTTCGAAGCTGTGTGGCGTGCTCGTCTTTCATAGTGCGATCTGTCCTTCGAAAACGGTGGTGGCCGGCCCGCTCATGAGCAATGTGTGGCCACTTCCCTGCCACTCGATTTGCAGGTATCCGCCCTGCAGGTTGACCCGCACCTGCTCGTCTACGAGTCCCCGCAGCCTGCCCGAGACCACGGCGGCGCAGGCACCGCTGCCGCAGGCCTGTGTCTCGCCAACGCCACGCTCCCAGACCCGGAGGTTGATCTCGCCGCGGTCCAGGATCTGCATGAAGCCGACGTTGGCGCCGTCGGGAAAGCGCGGGTGCCTTTCGATCAGTGGGCCGAGTGTGCTTACCGGCGCCTGCGCCACGTCATCGACCAGCAGCACCGCGTGCGGGTTGCCCATCGAAACGGCCCCTATTTCATGGCTGATGCCAGCAATTTCCAGAGTATAGACGGCGACCCGCGAGGGGGCTTCGAATGGTACTTCTGCGGGCTCGAGTCGGGGTTCCGCCATGGTCACGGCGAATACGGTGCTGCGGCTGGAGTCGAGCAGCAGAGGGCCACCGCGCGTCTCGACCCTGA
This sequence comes from uncultured Gammaproteobacteria bacterium, assembly GCA_903938575.1. GTDB lineage: Bacteria > Pseudomonadota > Gammaproteobacteria > Pseudomonadales > UBA5518 > UBA5518. The sequence continues at coordinate 1,918 of CAJADV010000309.1, read as the reverse complement.
CGAAGCGTTTGACGCTAAGGCGCTTGTCGCGGATGAATTTTGCGATGCAGCGCGCGCCGTTGCCGCAGGCTCCCACCTCGCTGCCGTCCTGGTTGAAGATCCGGTAGCGGAAGTCCATGTCCGGATTGCCCGGGGGCTCGATCAGCAGAACCTGATCGCAACCCACGCCGCGGTTGCGATCGGCCAGCTGGCGTACCAGGCGCTCATCGATGTGCAGGTGCTGGGTGATGCCATCGAGAACGACGAAATCGTTGCCGAGCCCGTGCATCTTGGTGAATCGCAGCAGCATTGCTCAGCCCCCTGCCGGAAGCAGCCGCTCGCCCCGTACCAGGTCGGCAAAGCACTCGCGCTCGCGCACCAGGAAGGCGGCATCGCCGTCGACCATGACCTCTGCGGCCCGGCATCGACTGTTGTAGTTGGAACTCATCGCATAAGAGTAGGCTCCTGCGCCGCGCACCGCGAGCAGGTCGCCTTCCGCGAGCGTCATAAGGCGTTCCTTGCCGAGGAAATCCGCCGACTCGCACACCGGCCCCACGATATCCCAGGTCTCGAGCGCGCCCGTGCGCGGCCGCACCGGCTCGATGCCCATCCACGCGCCGTAGAGTGCGGGGCGCAGCAGATCGTTCATGCCGGCATCGACCACCGCGAAGCCGCGCTCCCCGTTGCGCTTCAGGTACTCGACCCGTGTCAGCAGCACGCCGGCCGGCGCGACGATGGCGCGGCCGGGCTCGGTGAGCAGCCGCAGTTTACGACCGCCGAGTTGCGCGATCACTGCGCGCGCGTATTCAGCGGTGGCCGGCGGCGTTTCGTCCCGGTAGACCACGCCGAGCCCGCCGCCCGCATCGATGTGCTCCAGCACGATCCCCGCGTCCGCGAGTTCATCGACCAGTGCCAGCACACGCGCCATTGCATCGACAAAGGGCGCGAGAGAGGTGATCTGCGAGCCGATATGGCAGTCGATGCCGCTGACACGCACCGATCCCAGTGTGGCGGCACGGCGGTAGAGGGCGCGCGCTTCGGCCATGTCGACGCCGAACTTGTTCTCGCGCAGCCCGGTGGAAATGTAGGGATGACTCTGCGCGTCGACGTCGGGATTGACGCGCACCGAGATGGGGGCAACCCGACCCCGCGCCCCCGCGATAGCGGCGATGCGCTCGAGCTCGGCGGCAGACTCGATGTTGAAGCAGAGGATGCCGGCATCGAGTGCCATGGCGATATCCCCGGCGCTCTTGCCCACGCCCGAGAAGACCACGCGTGAAGCCTCGCCCCCGGCCTTCAGGACCCGCTGCAGCTCACCGCCCGAGACGATGTCGAAGCCGGCGCCAAGTCTTGCGAGCACCCCCAGCACGGCGAGCGTGGAATTGGCCTTGACCGCATAGCAGGACAGGCTGCCGGGCGAGCCGGCGAAGGCGTGGGCGAAAGACCGGTAGCGATCTTCGATGATGGCACGCGAGTACACGTAGAGCGGCGTGCCGAAGCGCTCGGCAAGTGTCTCCAGCGCCACGCCTTCGAGCCATAGCGAGCCATCGTCACGGTACAGGCTTGCTGACTCAGTCAACGTGGTCTCCGGCACTCAGCGTGGTGCGGGCGAGGTGGCGGGTGCAGGTGCGGGGGGCGGCTCCTGCGGCAACACCAGCGGGCCTTTCTGCCCGCAGCCGGTGCAGGCGCTGAACACGAGAGCGATCAGTAGGTAACGCACGGGTCAGGTCCTGCAAGCGGGGTGGGGATTATAGACACGCACCGCTGCGCGCGGCAGCGTCACGGCCTATCAGCCTGCTATTGCCGCGTTCAGGCCCTGTTCCAGCGCGCACTTCCGCGACAGGTAGAGCACGGTCTGTATTGCTCTGGCGGGCGCGGCATCGAGCGCGCTCAGGTCGAGGTCGGTGATGTAGACGGGATAGCTCCCTCGGCTCGCGCG
>CAJADV010000308.1 GCA_903938575.1 uncultured Gammaproteobacteria bacterium | reverse complement strand
TAATGGAGAGCAATTCGGGAATGTGCGCTGGCAGCCCGAGGTAGGCTTGGCGCACGGCCTCGCGGGAAGCCTCGTCGGTGCCAGCCCTGAAACGGATAAGCGTCACGCTGCGGATCATCGGGGATTTTCTCCTTCCTTGAATTCAGTTGGCCGGCTCCGGCGCAGGGGCGCTTGCCGCCTGCTCGTCGGCGTGCAGTTTGATGGCCGCGTTGATGCCGCCCACATAGGCCTCCATGAAGCGGTTGGCATTGGCCGCCGCCCAGTCGAGCGAGGCCGTGCGATTGGCGTTGGAGTGCTGGAAACGGGGCATCACGTAGCGCGCGATCAGATCATAGGATTTGCGGGTGGCCTCCGGGCTCGCAGCGTTGTGCGCCAGCACCAGAAAGCTGCCGAAACCACCTGACTGCTCGAGCAGCTGCTCGATGCGCTCGACCAGGTCATCCGGCGTGCCGATCAGCCCCACCCCGAAGGCGCCAAGCCCCCCGCTGGTCCAGAGTTCGACGGCCTGATCGAAGGTCTTCACCTCACCGAAGAGATCGCCGCCGATCTTGCTGATGTAGCGGAACATGTCCATCAGCCCGTATTCGAGATCGCGCAGCGCCTGCTCGCGGGTCTCGGCGATATGCACCGGCGTCACCACGCGCCACCGGTCGCGGCTCACCGTCTTGCCGTGTTCGCGGGCCTTTTGCTCGCAGATCTCCCAGCTGGTGGCGAGCGCCTTGAAGCCCTCCGGGCTCGAAGCTGCCACCGAGAGCATGCCGATGCCATGCTGCCCGGCGGCTCGCGCACCCGTGGGCGAGATCGCCGATGCCACCGACATCTCCACCGAGGGCGCCTGATACGGCAGGATCTGGAGCCGCGCCTCGCGCAGCGTGAACCAGTCGGTCTGCATGCTCACGGTCTCGCCGTGCAGCAGCCTCACCAGTGCCTCGAGTGACTCACCCATCCGCCGGCGCAGGTGCGCGGGATCGACGCCCATCATGTAAGAGTCAGCAATCAGCTGGCCCGGGCCCACGCCGAAAATGAGGCGTCCGCGCGTCAGATGGTCGAGCTGCGCTATGCGATCGGCGAGGATCAGGGGATGATGGTAGGCAAGGGAGCTGACACCCGTGGCAAGGCGGATGTGTCGCGTGCGTTCGGCAAGCGCGGCGATCATGATTTCCGGCGAGGCGATGCACTCGTAAGCACCCGAGTGATGCTCGCCTATCCACGCTTCATCGAAGCCCAGACGGTCCATGTGGCAGACCAGCTCGAGATCCGACTCGAGCGCCAGGGTCGGGTTCAATCGATCGCTGTGGAAGGGCGCGATGAACGCGCCGAACTTCATGCGCTGCGGCCGGTAGCTCATCATCGGCTCCGTAAAACATTGGAAGCAAAATGTTTTTGCATACTAATCCCGGATCTGCGAACCCGCAACACAAGCACTCGCGTGTTGCCCTCAACCTCGTGCTGACCGGCGCCCTGCTTCTCTCGGCCGGCTGCGAAGACGCCGACGCACCGGGCGTGCCCGCCGCCACCGCGCAGGCGATCAAGGAGCGCCGCGACAACTACCGTCGCATCGGCGACGCTTTCAAGGCTATCGGCGACTCTATCGAAAGCGGCTCGGCCGATATCGCACTGGTGCGCGAGGGCGCACGCAGCATCCGCGACACCGGCGACAGACAGGCGGCACTGTTCGTGCCGGGCAGCGGGATCACCTCCGGCGCGAAAACCCGCGCGCGCGAGGCGGTGTGGACGGACGAGGCAACGTTCGCGCAGCGTCACCGGGATTTTCTGGCCGCGGCAGATGCACTCGTCGCGGCAGAACCCGGGGACTTCGGGGTGCGCTACCAGGCCTTGAAGGACGCCTGCCTCGCCTGTCACGACACCTTCCGCGAGCGGCGCTGAGTCCTCAGACGTAGCGCACCGCGCCACCGTCAATGCGGATGTTCTGACCGTTGATAAAGCCCGCGCGCGGACTGCAGAGAAAACCCACGAGATCCGCAACCTCTTCCCGCGTGGCAATGCGGCCGCAGGGGTTAGGGAAATCCGTCTCGACGATTTTTTTCTCGATGCTCGCCCAGTCCTCGCCCCATCCGGCCTTGCGGGCGCGGCGGCGGTAGGCCTCCTCCACCTGCTCGGTGCGGATGTATCCCGGGGAAACCGTGTTTACCGTGATGCCCGTACCCGCGAGCTCCTGCGCTAGGCTCACCGTGATATTGGCTAGCGCGCCCTTGGCCGCGTAGTACGCCGGCCGCTCGGCCACCGGCTGGTGGGAACCTATGGTGCCAAGGTTGAGGATCCTGCCCCAGCCCTTGGCCTTCATGGCGGGCACGCAACCCTGGATCATGCGCACCGCCGACAGCAGGTTGGTCTGGTACATCTCCAGCCACTTCGCGGTGTCGCTGCCCTCCCAGCGGTGTGCGTCCGCAGTGCCGTAGTTGTTCACCAGGATGTCGATCGACAGGCCCCGTGCGGCGATTTGCGCCAGCACCTGTGCCGAGCCCGACTCGGTGCGTACATCTCCCCACACCGCATCGGCGCCCGGCGGTGCGCTGTCGTTGCCATGGGTGATCACGCGGGCGCCCTCGGCAGCCAGCGTGGCGGCGATCACCTCACCGGTGCGCCGGTCACTGCCAGTGACCAGCGCGGTCCTTCCCTTCAGCTGCAGATCCATGAAACATTCCTCTTCCGTTTGCGCACGGAGGTGGAGGCCACGCGGCCTTGCCTCACCAAAGCGCAGTGAATAGACTCAAAACCATCAATTTGCATTGTTTTTCCGCCTTGCCGGGAGCCCCATGACAGCAGCAAACGCCCAGCAGCGCTCCGCCACCATCCGCTTCGTGAGCGGCGGGCGCGAACCCGGCGGCCACTTCGCGGAATTCTGTGCCCACCCTGCACACTTCCTGATGCGCGCCTACCGCGAGTGCGGCGAGCTCGCGGAGTTCGATCAGGGTGGCATCCTGACGGTACTGATGGTGGGCCCCGAAGCGCACGAGGCCATTTTCCGCGCGCCCGATGAACAACTGAGTGCCGCGCTGGCCTACCAATATATGGTGCCGATATTCGGCGAAGGCGTGCAGTATGGCGCGCCGCTCGCGATCGAGCGCCAGCAGCTACGGATGCACTCGCAGGGTCTGCGTGCCGAGCGCATGACCTACTACGCGCCGATCATCGCCCGCGAGGCCGCCGACTGGATCAGCGGCTGGGGCGAGCACGGCCAGATGGACTTCTACGAGTCCTTCGCTGATCTGACGATCAAGACCTCTACCCACTGCCTGCTGGGCGCGGAATTCCGCTACACGCTCACCGACGAATTCGCCCGCATTTACCATGATCTCGGCGCCGCGGTGGATGCCTCCGGCACCGTGGACCACACCGTGCAGAAAGCCGCCTACGCGCGGCGGGACGAGGCGCGGGCAGAGCTCGGGGAGCTCATCATCGCGCGGGTGCGGGAACGTCGCGCGGCGGGCGAACAGCACGATGACCTGCTCTCGGTCTACATGAACTCCACCTACCAGGACGGCACGCCGCTCAGCGAATCGCAGATCGCCGGGATGGTGGTGTGGTTCATGTTCGCCGGCCACCACACCAGCGCCAACACCGCCGCCTGGACACTGGTGGAGCTGGCGCGGCACCCGCAGTTTTGCGCCGAGATCGTGCAGGAAGTCGACGGCTTGTGGGCCGACGACCCAGAGCTCGGTTTCCGCACGCTGCGCAAAATGCCGCTGCTGGACGGTTTCGTGCGTGAGATCCTGCGCGCCCACCCGCCGCTAAACACCCTCTCGCGGCGCGTGGTGCAGGACTTCCACTACAAAGGCCACTGCATCGAGGCCGGCAAGAACATCATGTTCTCGCCCTGGGTGGCGCACCGCCTGCCGGAGCACTTCCCGGATCCGGAGCGCTTCGACCCGCACCGGCCCGAGCCGGAGAACAAGTTCGCCTACATTCCCTTCGGCGGGGGTTCGCGCAAATGCGTGGGCAACGCCTTCGCCATCCTGCAGGTAAAGCGGATCATCTGTGAGCTGCTGCACCACTACCAGTTCGAGCTCGACGGGCCCGCGGACACCTACCAGGAGATCATGCCCTCGCTGATCCTGCGTCCGAGCGATCCTTGTGTGCTGCGCTATCAACGCCGGGCACCCTCGTGAGCCGCATGCGCGTCACCGTGGACCTGCAACTGTGCCAGGGCCACAGCGTGTGCATGGACGAGGCCCCCGAAGTCTTCCGTGTGCAAGAACGCGCCGAGCACTACCCGCAGGTGCAGGTGCTGCAGGTGTTTCCGCCGCCCGAACTCTGGGACAAGGTGCGCGAAGCCGCACGCTACTGCCCCAACCGCGTAATCAGCCTTGAAATGATTCCATCCACAGACCCGGAGAACCCAGCATGAGCCAAAGCCTGCGCGACAAGGGCATCGAGATGTTCAACACCGTCTACTGCGGGGATCTGCCGCAACCGCCGGCGCCCGGAGCGGACAAGTTCTTCGACTTCATGCTCGAAGGCCTGTTCGGCAAGCTCTGGGCAGACAGCACGCTGTCGCTGCGCGACCGGCGCCTGCTGCTGCTTGGCGCGATCGCGGCACAGGGCGAGGACATGACCTGGACGATTCAGGCGCGCTCGGCCATGAAGCGCGGCGAACTGAACCAGCAGGAGCTCGAGGAAATCATCCTGTTCCTGACACAGTACATCGGCTATCCCCGCGCCTCGAAGATGCGCATGGCGCTGATGGGCCTGTTGGCTCAGCAGAAGCAAGCCCTGCAGGCAGAACAAAAACCCGCCTGAGACAACACACCGTGAATCAGAAAACACGCTGGCAGCGCATCGAACTGCAGGCCTTCGGCGGACCCGAGCAGCTCCGGGTGGTGGAGGAAACCACCCTGCCACAACCCGGTCCCGGGCAATGCCGCGTGCGGGTGCGCGCCGCCGGCACGGGCTTCACCGACACCATCATCCGCCTCGGGCAGTATCCGGGCGTGAAACAGAAGCCGCCCTTCACGCTCGGCTACGACTGGTTTGGCGAGGTCGATGCCCTAGGTGCGGGCGTGACGGATATCGCCGTGGGCGATGCCGTGGCCGATATGCCGGTGATCGGTGGTTACACACAGTATCTCTGCGTGGATGCCGCGCGGGTGGTGCGCTGTCCGCAGGGGCTTGATCCCGCCGAGGCGGTGAGCATGATCCTCTCCTACACCACC
>CAJADV010000307.1 GCA_903938575.1 uncultured Gammaproteobacteria bacterium | reverse complement strand
TGTCGCCACGCGCTGCAGGATGAAAGCCCGCCCGCCCCTTTGCCCCTCCTTGCCGCCCTGCCTACACTGCAGCAAGACTCCCCCGGTCACCCCATGCACAATCGGGAACAGCAGATCCGCCCACCGCCCACCACCGGCCGCCGGTATTTCCTGCATCGCGTGCTGCGACTCGCCGGACCGTACTGGAATTCTGCGCGGCCATGGAAGATCCGCGGCGCCACCGCGCTTCTGCTGCTGCTCACGCTCGCCCAGGTCGGCCTCGCGGTGTGGACCAACTACTGGAACCGGGCCCTGTTCGACGCCCTCGAGAACCGCGCCATCTCTGAGGTTCTGCTGCAGGTGGGTGTGTTTGCGGTGATATTTGCGCTCACCGTTGGCGTGACGGGTGCGCACCTGATGGTCAAGCGCTGGCTGCAGCTCGACTGGCGCGCCTGGATCACCCACGAGCTGATCGGACGGTGGATGGAGAACGGACGTCACTACCGCCTGCTCTTCCGCGCAGGCGAGCACGACAACCCCGACGGTCGTATCGCCGACGACATCCGCATCGCCACCGAGACCGCGATCGCCCTGGCCCACACCCTGATCTACTCACTGCTGATGTTCGGCCTGTTCGTGGAAATTCTCTGGACCATCTCCGGGAGCATCCGCGTTCCCGGCACCACCATCGACGTGCCCGGCTATCTGGTTTACCTCGCGTTCCTGTATGCAGGTGCCGGCACGCTGCTCGGCTGGCGCTTCGGGCGCCCGTTGGTGCGCTCGACCAACGCGCTGCAGACTGCCGAAGCTGATTTCCGCTTCGGGCTGGCGCGACTGCGGGAGCATTCGGAGGCAATCGCATTGATGCAGGGCGAGCCGCTCGAGCGCGCAGGCGCTCGCGAGCGCTTCGGGCATATCCTGCGCGAGTGGCAGCGCCAGTCGCGGGCCTACGTGGGAATAGTGGGATTTTCCACGGGCTACAGCGCGTTGCTGCCGGTGTTTCCGCTGCTGATAGCCGCACCCGGGTATATCGCCGGACTGATGAGCCTCGGCGTGCTCATGCAGGCGGCACAAGCGTTCCAGAAACTCACCAGCGCGCTGTCATGGCCCATCGACAACCTCGGCGATATGGCGCGCACCCGCGCCTCGGCCGACCGCGTCGTCTCGCTGTGGGAAGACATGCGCCGCCTCGACCGCGATGCGCGCCAGCACGACGGTCACCGCATCCTGATGCAGGTCGGACCATCCTCACGGCTGCTGATAGAGGATCTCTGCATCGCGGAGCCTGGCGGGCTGGTGCTGATCGAGAACATCAACTGCCACATGAACCGCGGCGAGCGCGTATTGATAGCGGGCGACCCGGCGGTGACCAGCAGTCTATTCAAGGTGATCGGCGGGCTGTGGCCATGGGGCAGTGGACGGGTGATGGTGCCAGATGACGGCGGCGCGCTGTTCATGCCGCAGCGTCCCTTCCTGCCCGACGGGAGTCTGCGGGCCGCCCTGTGCTACCCGCACCCGGAAACCACCTGGTCCACGGCGCTGATCCGCCACGCGCTGGAGTGTTCGGGCATCGCCTGGCTCGCGCCGCGGCTCGACGAATCCGACAACTGGGATGGCGTGCTGCCGCTGCGCGCGCAGCAGCGGCTCGGCTTCGCGCGGGTGCTGCTGCAGCAGCCGGCCTGGCTTTTCATGGAAGAGGCCACCGACGCCTTCGACCCGCGCAGCGAACGGCTGATCCTCGAGATGCTGCACCGCGAACTGCCTGACGCCGGCATGCTCACCATCAGTTTCCACGCCGGGCTGGAACCGCTGCATGACCGCAAGCTCGTGCTGAACCGCCTGCCGGAAGAAAAGTACCTCTCCGACCGCCGCAGCCACCCCCACGACGCCGCTCACTGAAAGCGCGACGGCAGCCAGCCCCGCAAAACGCACTCGCGCAAGCACCACGCTGGCGTGGTCTCGGTGCGGTAGCTCCAGAAAAACCAGCCTGCATAGCGCTCGAAAGCAAGCAGCTGCGCGGCCGCATAGCCGCGCAACGCCACCTGTTGCTGGAAGTCGTCCATGTATTCCAGCGCGTGGTTGTAGGGGCCAGGCGCCCACAGCGAAACCACCTTGAGATCCAGCCCGAGGCTCCACTCGCCGGCGATGGCGGGCACGCCGAGCTCGGCCTGCACCTGCAGCGCCTCGTCCTGCCACAGCCCTGCGGCCTTGTGGAGATGGCCGTGAATGTCCATGTCGATGTCGGCGCGATCGAAGCACTGGTAGCGGTGGACATCAAAGAGCACATTCTCGAAGCCGGCCCCGCGACCCAGGGGCTGGAATTCGCGGTGCGAGCGGAAGCCGTCGTGAAACACCCCCGCCACGCGCTCCGGCCCGCAGTGCGCGCGGATCGCG
>CAJADV010000306.1 GCA_903938575.1 uncultured Gammaproteobacteria bacterium | reverse complement strand
GTCACAGTCTGCGACAACGCCCAAGAATCCTGCCCCGTATTCCCGCACCAGACCGCGCGGCTCCACATGCCTTTCCCCGATCCGCATGGCCAGCCGCTCGAGGCATTTGTCGCCGTGCGAGATCTCATTCACGAACATCTGGTGCCAGCCGTGCGCGAGGCACTGGACATAGCGAGGCCCAGCGCATGAGCGTCTTCGAGCGCTACCTTAGCCTGTGGGTTTTTTTGTGCATCGCCGCAGGCATCCTGCTCGGCCGCATCGTGCCGGAACTGGCGCAGGCGGTCGGCGCCATGGAGTTGGCCCGCGTCAACCTGCCCGTGGGACTGCTGATCTGGGTGATGATCATCCCGATGCTGGTGAAAGTGGATTTCGGCGCACTGGGCGAGGTGCGCCGGCACCTGCGCGGCATCGGCGTGACCCTCTTCGTGAACTGGCTGGTGAAACCCTTTTCGATGGCGCTGCTCGGCTGGATCTTCATCCGCGAGCTCTTCGCGCCGCTGCTGCCGGCAGAGCAGATCGACAGCTACATCGCCGGGCTTATCCTGCTCGCAGCCGCACCCTGCACCGCGATGGTTTTCGTGTGGAGCCGGCTGAGCAACGGCGACCCCCTCTTCACGCTCTCGCAGGTGGCGCTGAACGACGCGATCATGGTTTTTGCGTTTGCACCCATTGTGGCGCTGCTGCTCGGGATCTCGGCCATCACCGTGCCGTGGAGCACGCTGCTTGCCTCGGTGCTGCTCTACATCGTGATTCCGGTGATCATCGCGCAGCTGTGGCGGCGCCGTTTGCTCGCGCGTGGAACGCATCACTTCGAGGCCGTGATGGCGCGCGCCGGACCCTGGTCCATCACGGCGCTGCTCGCCACGCTGGTGCTGCTGTTCGCCTTCCAGGGACGCGCCATCCTTGAACAGCCACTGGTGATCGCACTGCTCGCCGTGCCCATACTGATCCAGGTGTTCTTCAATGCGGGGCTCGCCTACTGGCTGAACCGCGCGCTCGGCGAGAGCCATGCGGTGGCCTGCCCTTCGGCACTGATCGGCGCCTCGAACTTCTTCGAGCTGGCGGTGGCCGCGGCGATCAGTCTCTTCGGGCTTGAATCAGGGGCTGCACTGGCCACCGTGGTGGGTGTGCTGGTCGAGGTGCCAGTGATGCTGCTGGTGGTGCGGGCGGTGAATGCATCGAAGCCGTGGTACGAGCGGCGTCACGGCACTGCGCACGATCAGGCACACCCCGGCTAAAGCCCCGACTCGCGCCGCAACACGGCGATGCTCCTGCGCAGCGCATCGAGCAGGACACTGCTCCCGTGCCGCGGCAACCGAACCTCGCCGCGCAGCATGCGTGGCAGCGCCGCCTGCGGCGGCACAGCGGGCTCCAGCAGGACGCGATACACCGCCTCGTTGGCCACCAGTTCTCCCGTCGCGTCGGCGCGCGTGGGGATGTCGCCGCGATGGCGGTCGGCGAAGAGCGTGTCACCGATGTCGCGGGTGGCTTGCGCATCGACCAGCGCGATCCGCAGATCGATAGGAGCGCGGTCGGGCTCGTCGGGATAGAACCGCGCCTTGGCACCTGGCGCCAGTGCGCCCTGGTCGCCAGCCTCGACATAGGTCTCCACCACCAGCTGCCTATCGTCGACCACCAGCATCAGTGTCTGCTCGGGCGTGACCCATCGGCCCGCCACCAGCGCCTCCTCAAGCCCCGTTACACGCCCCGCGGTGACGGCCCGCAGCGTCAAACGCTCACGGCGCCCGGCAAGGCTACGGCTCTCGGCAAGCGCGCGCGCGTAGCGTCCCTCGACCACTCCTCCGAAATCCAGCAACTCCCGCACGGTGCGCGCGCGCTCGAGCTGCCAGCTCTGGGAGCGCGTCTCCGACCCGGCGGTGACCGCATCGAACTCGAGTTCCGGCGAGTGCAGCCGTACGAGCACCTGCCC
>CAJADV010000305.1 GCA_903938575.1 uncultured Gammaproteobacteria bacterium | reverse complement strand
GGTAGTACTCCATGAAGTTCTCGGCCACCAGTTTCCAGTTCGCCTCGATCCCGTACTCCACGCGGCGTGCCATCCGGTATTCGCCCAGCCGGTAGCCCGACAGCCGCGCGGGCAGGTCACCGAGTTCGTGCTCGAGGCACGGGGTGGCGGGGTCGAGGCACAAAAAAACCAGGAACTCCCACTCGGCGATACGCACGGGGTAGAGCCCCATGTCGTTGCGGTCAAAGACCTCTCCCGGCCCATCGCAGGCCACGAGGCCTGGCTCTGCAGGTCCGAAGTGAGGTGTCGCCCGGCAGGCACCGTCGAGGTCATAGGCCCAGCCGTGATAGGGGCATGTGAAAAATCGACCCGTGTGTCCGACGCCATCGCAGAGGCGGGCGCCGCGATGGCGGCAGACGTTGTGATGGGCGCGCAGTTGGCCCGCAGCATTGCGGGTCACGATGATCGAACGGCCCGCCAGTTCCACCACGCGGAAATCCCCGGGCGCCGGCACTTCCTCGCCAAGGCATACAGGGACCCAGCTGCGCGCAAACACCTGCTGCTGCTCCAGCGCATGGAACTCGGAGGTGGTGTAGGCGTCCGGGATCAGAGTCCAGGCCTGGTCCACCGGGAGTCGGGTCCGGGCATAGGTTTCGGCGTGGCGGAAAGCTGTGCTGGGAAGGGGGCGTTGCATGGGTGAGGGCGGCCTGTCTGCAGCGTGCGGACCTGAACCTTAAGGTGTTGATTTACTTCCCACAATGCCTGCGTGTAAGCGCGCTCCGCGGAGATTTCCGCCCATCGCCCTGTCTTCAGCGTGAGGCGGGTGGATCCGGCGCGGCCGACTGTCAAAAAGAAATTACATAAGTGTGTGTATCGAGTAGTTGACATAAGCTACGGCTCCCCCTTAGATTCCGCTTCATGATCAGAACAAAGCGATGGCAACGTCCGGACTGCGCGAATCTCGTGCAGTCCAGGCGCGCGGTATCGCCGGGGAGCGTTGCCACATGAGCGTGCGTGATCGTTCCGCCCAGCCTGCCATTCCGGTCCGTGTGTGCATCGTCGCCATGGACACCCACCTCGCCAGCGCCATGGGGCGGGCACGGCCGCAACTCCAGCGCGATTACCCTGGCCTTTCCCTCAGTCTTCATGCCGCCTCCGAATACGCCGGCAACGAGCGCGCCATCGCGCGGGTCCGGGAAGACATTGCCCGCGCCGACATCGTGGTTGTCGGCATGCTGTTCATGGAGGATCACTTCCTTCCGATTTTCGAGGACCTGCGCGCGCGCCGTGCGCATTGCGACGCCATGGTCTGCATGGTTTCAGCGAGCGAGGTCGTGAAACTGACCCGCTTCGGCAACTTCGATATGGACAAGCCCGCCAGCGGCCCGCTCGCGCTGCTGAAGCGCCTGCGCGGCGGCAACGGCGAGAAAAAAGCCACGGGTGGCGCGGCGCAGATGAAAATGCTGCGTCGTCTGCCGCAGTTGCTGCGCTTCATCCCGGGCACCGCGCAGGACGTGCGCGCCTATTTCATGGCGATGCAGTACTGGCTGGGCGGCTCCGAAGAGAACATGCTGAACCTCGTCCGCCATGTGATCGACCGTGGCGCCGCCGGCCCGCGCCGCGCACTGCGGGGCTCGGTAAGCGTGCAACCCGCCGTGGACTACCCCGAGGTAGGGGTCTATCACCCGCGCATGTCGGGCCGTTTTGCCGAAGACGCGTCGCTGCTGCCGGCGCCGCGCCCGAGTGATGCCCGTGGCACCGTGGGTGTGCTGCTGCTGCGTTCGTATCTGCTGTCGAAGAACACCGGCCATTACGATGGCGTGATCACGGCACTCGAGGCCCGCGGATTGCGGGTGGTGCCTGCTTTCGCCGCCGGACTCGATTCGCGCCCGGCAATCGAAGAGTTCTTCATGCGCGATGGACACGCCACGGTTGATGCGGTCGTGTCGCTCACGGGTTTCTCGCTGGTGGGTGGCCCTGCCTACAACGACGCCAAGGCCGCGGAGGAAATACTCGCCCAACTCGACGTACCCTATATTTCCGCCCATCCCGTGGAGTTCCAGACACTGGACCAGTGGGGTGGCTCCGAGCGCGGCCTGATGCCGGTCGAGAGCACCATCATGGTGGCGATCCCCGAGCTTGACGGCTGCACGAGCCCCATCGTGTTCGGCGGACGTCCGGGCGCCGACGGCGTGACCTGCACGGGTTGCTCGCACCGCTGCACCTTCACTGCCTCGAACAACGCCCAGGACATGACCACCTGTGGCGAGCGCGCCGGCATGCTTGCCGCCAGGGTCAGTCGGCTGGTGGCCTTGCGGCGCAGCGAGCGCGCCACGCGCAAAGTAGCCGTGGTGATTTTCAATTTTCCGCCGAACGCGGGAAACATCGGCACAGCGGCGTTTCTGGCAGTGTTCGAATCGCTCTACAACACGCTCGCGGGCATGCAGGAGCAGGGCTACGACGTCGAACTGCCCGAGAGCGTGGACGCGCTGCGTGACTCGCTACTGCACGGCAATGCCAGTCAGTACGGCGCCGATGCCAATGTACACACGCTGATCAGTGCCAGTGACCACGTACGCCGCGAGCCCTGGCTGCGCGAAATCGAGGCTCAGTGGGGCCCGGCGCCCGGCAGGCAGCTGAGCAACGGCAGCTCGATCTTCGTGTTGGGCCGGCAGTTCGGCAATGTGCTGGTCGCGGTGCAGCCGGCGCCGGGCTACGAAGGCGACCCGATGCGGCTGCTGTTCGAGAAAGGCCTTACGCCCACCCACGCTTTCTCGGCGTTCTACCGGTATCTCCGCGAGGATTTCGCAGCTCACGCGGTGCTGCATTTCGGCACCCACGGCTCGCTCGAATTCATGCCCGGCAAACAGAGCGGGATGTCGGGCAACTGCTGGCCCGATCGCCTGATCGGCGACCTGCCCAACATCTACCTCTATGCCTCGAACAATCCCTCCGAAGGCGCGATCGCCAAGCGACGCTCGGGCGCCACGTTGGTGAGCTATCTCACGCCGCCCATCACGCAGGCGGGGCTGTACAAGGGGCTGAAGGAACTCAAGGCATCGTTGGACCGCTGGCGGGCGCTGGAGCCCCTTGCCCCCGAGCGCGCCGAACTGGCGCCGCTGATCCAGGCACAGGCGGCAGAACTCGATCTGGTGCCCTCGACGCCGGCCTGGGATCTGGGCGAGCAACCCGCGCTCGATGCCCACATCCAGCAGCTCGGCAACGCGATGCTGGAGCTCGAGTACGCACTTATTCCGAGTGGGCTGCATGCGGCCGGCCGGGCGCCTTCGGAGGCCGAGCGCATCGACATGCTGCTCGCCATTGCCGACGCCTCCGACGGCCTGCAGGTGCCGCGGCAGGCGATCGAGGCACTGGTGGCGGGCGAAAGCGTGGAGCGCGCACTCAAGGCCGGCTCCATGGCGCGCACGGATACCCTGATCGCCCTCATGACCCGCCTGCAGGACACCAACGCCAAGCTTTCGGTCGATACCGAGGTGCCGGCGCTGCTGCGTGCGCTCGATGGCCGCTACATCCGACCCGCCCCCGGTGGCGATGTGCTGCATACGCCCGAGGTGCTGCCCACCGGGCGCAACATGCACGGTTTTGATCCCTTCCGAATCCCCAGCGCCTTCGCTGTGAGGGATGGCGCCAAGCAGGCCCAGCGTCTGCTGGACCGCTACATCGACGATGGCAACGCGCTGCCTGAATCGGTGGCAATCGTGCTCTGGGGCAGCGACAACCTGAAGAGCGAAGGAGCGCCCATCGGGCAGTGTCTCGCGCTGATGGGCGCACTGCCGCGCTTTGACAGCTACGGTCGTATCGCCGGCGCGCAGTTGATTCCGCTTGCGGAGCTGGGCCGTCCGCGGATCGACGTGGTGATCACGCTCTCCGGTATTTTCCGCGACCTGATGCCGATGCAGATCAAACTCCTCGCCGAGGCTGCCTACCTGGCAGCTGCAGCCGACGAGCCCGTCGAGATGAACTGGATCCGCAAGCACGCGCTCGCCTACCAGCAAGAGCACGGCTGCTCGCTGGAGGACGCGGCGCTGCGCGTCTACGGCAATGCCGAGGGCGCCTACGGTTCCAACGTCAACCACCTGGTCGAGAGCAGCAGCTGGAGCGACGGCGATGAGCTGGCCAACAGCTACACCCGCCGCAAGGGCTTTGCCTACGGCCGGGGCGGGCGTGCGGTGCAGCAGACCGCGCTCTTGCAGAGCGTACTGGCCGATGTGCAGCTCACCTACCAGAACCTCGAATCGGTGGAGCTGGGCATCACCACCGTGGACAACTACTTCGACACGCTGGGCGGCATCACGCAGGCGGTGAAGATGGCCAAGGGCGGCGAAACGCCGCCGGTATACATCGGTGATCAAACCCGCGGTGACGGCACCGTGCGCTCGCTGAAGGAGCAGGTCGCGCTCGAGACCCGCAGCCGGATGCTGAACCCCAAGTGGTATGAGGGGATGCTGGAACACGGCTACGAGGGCGTGCGCCAGATCGAGCAGCACCTCACCAACACCATGGGCTGGTCGGCCACTACCGGGCAGGTGCAGCCTTGGGTCTACAAGCAGCTCACCGACACCTTCATGCTGGATCCCGCGATGCGCCAGCGCCTCGCCAGCCTTAATCCCACGGCCTCTGCCCGCGTGGTCAACCGGCTGCTCGAGGCCTCCGATCGCGATTACTGGACGCCCGACGACCAGACGCTCGCTGCGCTGCGCCGCGCCAGCGAGGAGCTCGAGGATCGTCTCGAGGGCGTCTACGAGGAAGCCGCGGCCTGAGGCTGCTATGCTCCGGTGCTTCCTCTGACGGGCCTGTCGCTGCATGAAAACCCACACTGCCGGTTGCCACTGCGGCGCCGTGCGTTTCGCCTTCGAGGCGCCGGCCCGGATCACCGCTCACGAGTGCAATTGCTCTATCTGCAGCAAGAGCGGCTACTTGCATCTGATCGTGCCTGCCACGCGTTTCCACCTGCTCGCAGGCACCGAGGCGCTTGCTGAATACCGCTTCGGCACGGGCGTGGCGCGACATCTCTTTTGCAGTCGCTGCGGCATCAAGTCGTTCTACGTGCCGCGCTCAAATCCCGATGGCATCAGCATCAACGTGCGTTGTGTCGATGAGGGATGCTTCGACGCCGTCGAGATCGAAGCCTTCGATGGGCGCAACTGGGAGCAGGAAGCGGGCAAGCTCGCGCACCTGTCGCAGGCATGAACGAGGAACTGGAACTGCGACCCTGCCTCGCCGATGACGCGGACGCCGTGGTGCCCCTCATCCACGACTCCGGGCCAGTCGCTTTTCGGTGGGTGCTTTCGCAGCGTCATCGCGGGCAGTCGATGGAGTTTCTGGACGCCGTGTTTCGCCGGGGCAGCGGCCAGTTCGGCTTCCGCAATCACCTGCTCGCCGAGCGTGAGGGCAAGGCCGTTGGGGTGGTGGCCGTGTGGGATGCCCGGCTTAACGCCACCTTCACGCTGGACGCGCTGCGGAGCATCGGCGGTTTCTTCGGGCTGGGTGCGCTGCCGGTGATCTGGCGGGGCCTGCGCTTCGAACGGATCGTGCAGCCGGCGGTGCCCGGCGTGGCCTATATCGGGCATTTCACGGTGCACCCGGATTGCCGTGGCACGGGGATCGGGCGTGCGATCTTGAGCCACCTTCTGGCCCGGGCGCGCGAGGACGGCTACACCCGAGCCGCGCTGGATGTTGCCGACAGCAACCCCCGCGCGCGTGCGCTCTACGAGGGACTGGGCTTTCGCGTTCTCGCCACCCGCCGCGCAGCGCTGCCGGAGCGCTGGGACGAGCGTGTCGTGGATCATCACTACATGGAATGTCCCCTGCGCTGACGGCCCCTTGGCACGCCGGGCGCAGGGTGTTCCAGCAATCACCGCGCGCGGTGGATTTCCGCCGACAGGAACGCGCTCATGTTGAAAATTCCCCGCGGCGTGACCGAGGGAATGACCACGTGCGCCGGTCGTGAGAATCCGGAAAACAGCGGCCCGATCAGCAGTGCATCGGTGAGTGCCCGGATCACGCCGAGCGCGATATTGGCAGCATCCAGCCCGGGCATGATCAGCAGGTTGGCCGCGCCGCTAAGGTTGGCGCCCGGATAGATCGTCTTGCGCAACGTCTCGTTCATCGCCGTGTAGGCGTGCATCTCGCCGTCGAGTTCCACGCCCGGCAGACTTTCCCGCAGTATCCGCGCCGCCTCGCGCATCCGCAGGGCCGAGGCATGCATCGAGGTGCCGAAATTCGAGTGCGCGAGCAGCGCCACTTTGGGCGTGACGCCGAAGTGCCGCACCATCTCGATGCTTGCCCGCGTGATCGCCACGATCTGTTCCACGGTGGGCTCTGGCGTGAGGAAAGCATCGGTGAGAAACAGCGGTCCGCTGGGCAGCAGCAGCGCGCACAGGGATGAGACGTGTGCCGTGGGGTCGGCCGGGCCGAACATGCCGCGCACGGTTTTCAGGTGCTCACTGAACACGCCCACTTTGCCGCAGATCATGCCGTCTGCTTCGCCGAGGGCGACCAGGGTGGCTGCCAGTGCGGTGGCATTGCCGCGCATTGCCATGCGGGCTGCGGGCACCGACACACCGCGTCTTCCTACGCTGCGGTGGTAGCACTCCCAGTAGCGCGGCGTGGCATCGGCCTGTTCCGGGTCCACCACCAGCACATCGGTGCCGAT
>CAJADV010000304.1 GCA_903938575.1 uncultured Gammaproteobacteria bacterium | reverse complement strand
GCAGGGCAGGATCCCGCCCTGCAGATCGGTGATCTTCACGCTCACGCCCGGCAGGGGCCTGCCGTTGGTGCCGGTCTTGCGTTCGGCCGTGTCTCCCTGGACCGTGCTGCAGGTGACGCCGCAGGTTTCGGTTTGTCCATAGCCGTTGATGATGTCGGCGCCGAAGGCCGATTCGCATTCGCGCAGGAGTTTGAGAGACACCGGCGCACCGCCGATGATGATCACCTTGAGCGCGCTGAGATCACGGCTGCCGAAACCCGGTTCCTCCAGCATCTTGGTGAGCATGGTGGGGACGCCGATGAAGCCGGTGCAGCGCTCGCTCTCGAGGATGTCGAGCGTCTCGCGGGCCTTGAAAACGTAGAGGGGCAGGGTGGTGGCGCCCACCATCATGGCCCCCGGCGTGGAGTTGCCCGAGCCGCCGACGTGGAACAGCGGAAACCCGTGACAGACGCGATCCGTGCTGCCGAAACCCCAGAGCCGGTAGGAGTTGTGCGCGCTGGTCGCTACGGCCGCGTGTGAGAGTTGCGCGGCCTTGGGCGTTCCGGTGGTGCCCGAGGTGTACTGGATCATCAGCAGGCTGTCGGGGTCTACCGTGGGGAGCGCAATTCCCGCGTACGTATGCTCCAGCATGGCCGCCACATCGGTGGTGAACGAGAAGCGCTCGCGCAGCGTGGGCACCGAGACGGCAGCGACGACTTCACCGAGCCTGACGCCCGAGACCATGTCGGCGTGGAATATGGCGACCGCGCCTGAGGTGTTCAGGGCGAATTCGAGCTCGGCCTGCCGGTAGGTGGGGTTCAGCGCCACGATGACCATTCCCGCCTTGGCGATGGCGTACTCGAGCAGGATCCAGTGCGGGTGATTGGGTCCCCAGACCGCGATGCGGTCGCCACTGCGGTAGCCGCGCGCGAGCAGTGCGACGGCGAGTCGTGTGGAGCGCTCGTCCAGTTCGCGGTAGCTCCAGCGCAGCTCGCCGATATCCGGCTGGCAGGCGTAGACCAGCGCGTCGTTCGCGGGCCAGTCGCGGGCGGCTGCGCCCAGTGCAGCGCCGAGTGATGTCGGCAAGCGCGCGGCATCGCGCGGGTCGGCGCGCCACAGGGACATCGAAAGTACGGGGTCTGCTGGTCGTTCCATATCGTGTCTCGGCGCCACAGGCGGGGCGCGGGCGATTCTACGGTTAGCGGGCATCATATTTGACTCGCGTCTGCGGGGCTTCCCGCAGCGTGGTCAATGTCTACGGGTCTGCGCTCAACGGCTCGGGTGATCGCGTTCCTGCGCTATATCTGCCGCGGCCAGGCAGCCAAAAGTCATTGCCGCGCCCAGTGTCGCCCCCGCGCCCGGGTAGGCACCTCCCATCACCGATCCGGCCGCGTTGCCGATAGCGTAGAGCCCCGGAATCGCCTGCCCGTCGGTGCCCATGACGCGCGCGTTCTCGTCGGTCTTCGGACCGCCCTTGGTGCCGATGTCGCCGAGATCGAGGCGCACGGCGTAGAAGGGCGCCG
>CAJADV010000303.1 GCA_903938575.1 uncultured Gammaproteobacteria bacterium | reverse complement strand
CCTCGGGCGCGAGAGCGCGGATCCTGATCGTGGCAGTCGGTTCACGCTGTTCGTGATGCCGCCCGCAGCGGGCGCGGTGCCGCGGCGATTGGTGGAGTTCCAGGGCGAGAACGGCGACTCCGCGTGGATGAGCGCGCCGCAGTGGAGCCCCGACGGCAAGCGTATCGCCTATACCGCGGGTGGGGACCCCAAGCTGATCTACTACGCCACCTACGGCCCCTGGGTGATCGATGCCGCGGGTGGAACGCCGAAAAAGCTGGCAGCGGCACTCGATCGCAATCTCACCCAGCCGCGCTGGACCGGCGATGGCAAGAGCCTCTACCTGCTTCTCGAGGACGATCGCAACCAGCAGCTGGTGAGCGTGGCAATTGCCGACGACCGGCTGCGCGCCGTCACCACAGGCCGGCGCGAGGTTGCTGATTTCAGCGTGGGCAGCGGTGATCGCATTGCGTTGCTGCAGTCCACGGTGGATCGGCCGGCGGAGGTGTTTGCCCTGGAGCGCGACGGCCTGCGGCCTTTGTCGCGGCAGAACGACGACTGGCTCGCCGCGCGCCATACCGCAGCCACCGAGGAGATCAGCGTCAGGAGCCGCGACGGCACGCGGATCAGCGGCTTCATCGTGAAGCCCCACGACTGGAAAAAAGGCCGCAAATACCCCGCTATCCTGAGTATCCACGGCGGTCCGGTCGCGCAGTACGCCAACACCTGGATGGCCGAATGGCAGGTGCTGGCCGCGGCAGGCTACGTGGTGATCGCAGCCAATCCGCGCGGCAGTTCGGGCCGCGGGCAGGATTTTTCCACCGCCATCTACGCCGACTGGGGCGTCAAGGACAGCGAGGATGTGCTGGCCGCCGTCGACTATGCCGTGAAGCAGGGAATCGCCGATCCCAAGCGTCTCGGCATTGGCGGTTGGTCCTATGGCGCCATCCTCACCAACCAGGTGATCGCACGTGATTCCCGCTTCAAGGCTGCAACGAGCGGTGCCGGCTTAAGCAATGCCTTCGCAGGCTACGGCACCGATATGTACATCAGGGAGTACGAGGCCGAGCTCGGACGGCCGTGGGAGAATCCTGAGGCCTACATGAACGTGTCCTACCCGTTCTTCCATGCCGGGAAAATCAGCACGCCCACGCTGTTTCTGTGTGGTGAGCGGGATTTCAACGTGCCGCTGCTGAATTCCGAGCAGATGTATCAGGCCCTGAAGAGCCGCGGCGTCGACACGCGCCTCGTGATCTATCCGGGACAGTTCCATGGGTTCGATGTGCCGTCTTACATCGAGGATCGCATGCGGCGCTATCTCGACTGGTACGCCAAGTACCTCTGACGGGGTGGGCGCCAGTTATGGGCGCCCTCTGCTTTTGGCGACTCTCCCGGAGCCGGCGAGAGTCTGATGCGCAGAATGCGGTGCCCTGCGCTCAGCCTGAGGCCTGGTTCGAATCAAGCCTCAGGTACGGTAGTGTTCCAGTGCTCGCAGCAATTCGTTCCGCACCGCCCGCCGCAGTACCGCAGGCTTCAGCACCTCGCAGTCGGCGCCGTGTTTCATGATGTCCATTATCAGCTCGCGGTGATCTGCATAGGGCACGCGCAGGGTGTAGCTGCCATCGGCGGCGAATTCGCCTCGTTGCTCCGGATGCCAGCTCTCCGCGCCCACCCAGCGCGCCCGCTCCGCGGTGAATCTCAGCACGGCCGTGTCCGCGGCT
>CAJADV010000302.1 GCA_903938575.1 uncultured Gammaproteobacteria bacterium | reverse complement strand
GACCTGCAGAAGCTGAACCCCGTGATCGAGGGTGGCACCATCACGGCGGGCAACGCCTCACAGCTCTCGGACGGCGCGGCAGCCTGCGTGGTGATGGACGCCACGCTCGCGTCGCAGCGCAACCTCGAACCGCTCGGCATCTACCGCGGCATGATGGTAGTGGGCAATGCACCCGAGGAGATGGGAATCGGCCCCGTAGTTGCGATACCCAAACTGCTCAAGCTGCACGGACTGCGTATCGCTGACATCGGCCTGTGGGAACTGAACGAAGCCTTCGCTGTGCAGAGCCTCTACTGTCGCGACGCACTCGGGATCGACCCGGCGCTCTACAACGTCGATGGTGGCGCCATATCCATCGGCCATCCCTACGGCATGACGGGGGCGCGCACCGCGATGCACGCACTGATCGAGGGCAAGCGCCGCGGCGCACGCTACGTGGTGGTCAGCATGTGCGTGGGTGGCGGAATGGGCGCAGCAGCGCTTTTCGAGATCGCATGACAGCCTGAAACAACAACGGGCCGGGCATCACTGCCCGACCCGTTGCAGGCGTGCGTCATTCAGTAAGCGAGGGGGTCGGGGCGCATCTGCACTTTCCCGGCATAGGACTGCGGGATCTCGGACATGAATACCGGGTCCAGGCCATTCGTGAACCACACCCCACGCCCCTTCCAGCCTGCAGAGTCATCATCAATACGACCATCAAGACCGCGGGTGAATGTGATCATCGGATAGGGGATGCGGATCACCGAGAAGGTCTCGGTATCAGGCCGGAAGGCGATCAGCGAATCGGAGTTGGTACCGGTCACGAACACCGTGTCCTTGCCCATGCCCAAGGTGTCGAACTGGTCGACCCACGTGTAGTAATGGAAGTTGGTGCCCTTGCCGGGAACGCCCTCGAAGCGCGGGCCGGGCGTCTCCCATAATTTCCAGCCCTCGGGGCATTGATCGCCGTCACCCCAGGTCTGCTTGCAGAGCCTGCGATCGAAGCGTGCGAGATGTCCGCTGCCCGCCATGCCGGCCCAGATAACGCCCTTGCTGTCGACATCGATACCACGAGCGCCCACCGCCGGAGCCGGCGGCTTGTAGGCCTCGTGCTTGCCGGTCTTGGGGTCGAAGCGCTCGATGTAACCGCGGTCACCATAGCTCGGGTACTTGCCGTAGGAGCCAGGCGGTATGGACACCCACACATCATCCGTCGCGGGACTGGGAATGATGCTGTAGCGATAGCCGATGATCGGTTTGTCCGCAACGCCGTCGCCATCGCTGTCAACCTTTGATTCGGACCAGCCCTGCGCGGCCTCAAGGGTTTCGGGTTTCGCGGGATCGTATTTTTTCGGATCGAACCAGCCGACCACATTGCCGTCGCCGTTCACCCACAGCACGCCCTTGTCATCGAATTGCAGGTGATGGGTACCGAAGCAGGTGTCGATCTGCTGGAACTTACCGGTCTTCGTGTCGTAGTAGCCCAACTGGCGGTGGTGCAGGTTCTGGGCAATCACGGGATCCTTGTTGCAGAACGCCGGCATGTCATCGCCCCACTCACGGCGTACCTGCATGGTCATCCACACCTTGCCGGTGTCGTCCATCATTGGATTGTGAGCGTTCACCGGATTGTTGTACGCGCCCTTGTGCGGGCTCTCGGTGCCGGGAACCGGGCAGCCCGTCAGCTGGGCGCCGACGTGAATTTCCTCGCCTCCGCCGAGCGGCTTATAGGTCTGGTCGCACCACGTCACCGCATTCGGGTAGCTCGGCAGCTTGATCTGCTCCCAGCTGTTTGCCTTGGGGTCGAGGATCAGCAGATTGTCATTACCGATATCGAGCCCGTAAATCTTGCCGCCAGGATAAAGACGGGGATTGCGTTTGTCGGTGGAGATCACATCGTGGGAATAGGTATATGGCCCGCCGAAGCCCCACTCGGTGATCACCATGTTGCGCTCGATGCCTGCCGGGCGCGGCGGCGGCACCTTGGGGGTTGCACCCGCGGCGATCTTCTTGCCCCAGACCTCGTAGGTATCGATCAACACATCGCGGTTCAACTGCTCTGACAGCAGGTTCATCAAGCCAGCTTTCTTCATCCCGTGATCGAGCGCCGCGCGCGAACCCGCCACGCCGCGTACGAGGGGGCTGCCCTGCTGGTGACAGATGATGCAGTTCAGTTGCATCTGACCGATCCACGCCTCGGGCGATGCATAGGGGTGCTCGGCCTTGGCGAGCCGCGCCGCCGAGGGCGCTTCTAACATCGCCAGCCAGTAGTTCGAGGGGTAGATGGCAGCGGCCTGCTGGGCTGTCTTCGCGGTGCTGACAGCAAGCGACAGATCGGCACCGGCCACCGCATCGGTCTTGCCGGAGTCGACCAGGCCGTAGCCGCGAACCCAGACCTTGTAGCCCGCTGCGGGCAGTTCGGGCAGGACGAAGCGCCCCTGGTCGTCGGTCACCACGATCTTGCGCAGCGAGGTGGGCAGCCCGCTGCTCTCGGCGATCACCCAGACACCCGCTTCAGGGTGACCGTCAGCGGCGTTCCGCACCTGACCGGAAATGTGTCCGCTGGAGGCGAAGGCAGTCGGAACTGCCAGCAAGAGACCACAGAGAATGCGCTTCTTCATCGTCATCACTCCCCGAAAAAAATGTGGCAAACGGGAGTGCACGGGGGCAGAAAAAAGGTCCCGCCCCCATTGCCTCCGCAGTGTCTAGCTTCAGATTATCCACATGACTTCAAATTTGTGTCAACGCTCCAGTTGAAAGCCTGTGTATCCGGACACAGGACAGACCGCCCGATAAATCAATATACGTGTTGACTGGTCAACAGTCCTGTTATACAAATGGATCCGACGGGATGGCGCGACCAGCGGTGTCACCCTCTCACACCAAGGCGGAACAACCCCGGCCATATGCGCCGGAGGCCCCTTCCAAGGCGTGAAGCCGCAGAGCCCGCCACACCGGCGGCATCTGCGGAGCAATTACGGCGGAGCGCAGACCACAACATCCCGGATCCATATCCAGCAGGAGAATAATCGGCATGAAGATCAAGTACCTCTCAGGCGTCAT
>CAJADV010000301.1 GCA_903938575.1 uncultured Gammaproteobacteria bacterium | reverse complement strand
GCGCTTCGGCACGCAGTGCATCGTGCTTGCCGTCGATGCCAAGCGCACAAGCGCCAGGGGCGAAGCCTTGCGTTGGGAGATCTTCACGCACGGTGGCCGCCGCGAGACCGGTATCGATGCCCTCGAATGGGCGGCGCGGATGGTCGATTACGGCGCCGGCGAGATCCTGCTCACCAGCATGGATCGCGACGGTACGCGCGATGGCTTCGATATTGCGCTCACGCGTGCGGTGAGCGAGACGGTATCGGTGCCGGTGATCGCCTCAGGCGGCGTGGGCACGCTGCAGCATTTGGTCGACGGTGTTCTGGAAGGCCATGCTGACGCTGTTCTGGCGGCCAGCATCTTCCACTTCGGGGAGCATACGATCCGCGAGGCCAAGGCCTACATGGCCGCGGCCGGCATTGAAGTCAGGCTTTAGAGGTGAGAGATCACTCGGGACTGAGCGTCGAGTAAAAGCTTGAGAGCACGCGGGGTTCTGCGAGCTGGATGAAATCAACAAAATCGGTAAGGCCGCGCTGGGCATCGAATTTGGACTCGAAGGGACCGATTGAGGCGCCCTCCCGAGTGGCGAAATACCATGCGCTGTTGACCGCGAAAAACCGGTCTGTCCGCATAGGAACTGCGCCAAGCTCGCCGTCGCGTCTGTCAGGCATCATTCTCTCTGCTCGTGCGGTCTGCATAGAAAACATTCCGCTTCGCCCTGCTTTGGTGCCCTAGAGTGTATACCAGCACCTTGATCGTGCTCTCAGAATCCAACGCCTCGCGTCACTTTGTCAATTATTACCGGCGCTTTTCTTTCAGGGGCTACCAGCTGTCTGCGGTGACTTTCCCGACAGCACCATGGCGCGTAACAGGTTGAGTGCCTCGTAGAGCTGGTAGTCCTGCTCCCGCAGGCTGTCTGCCTTGGAGTCTGCGCGCTCCTTGCTGCCGTTCTCGCCCTTGCCGTTGCCGTTGCTCAGGTGGCCGTCGAGGTCCGCCTCCGTGAGGCTGGGCCCGGGCTTCACGGGCGTCAGGGTGGCGCGCTCCACCACGATATCGGGCTTTATCCCCAGGGCCTGGATCGAGCGCCCGGAGGGCGTGAAATAGCGCGCCGTCGTGAGTTTGATGGCACGGTCCTCTGCCAGCGGCAGCACCGTCTGTACCGATCCCTTGCCAAAACTGTCGGTGCCGACCACCACCGCCCGCTGATGATCCTGGAGTGCGCCAGCGACGATCTCGCTGGCGGAAGCGGTGCCGCCGTTGATAAGGACCACGATGGGCGCACCATCCAGCAGATCGCCGGGCTGCGCGCTGAAGCGCGTGCTGGCGTTCTCGATGCGACCCTCGGTGTAGACGACCAGGCCGCCGTCGAGGAAGGCATCTGCCACCTCGACCGAGGCCTGCAGGATGCCGCCGGGGTTGTTTCGCAAGTCGAGGACCATTCCCTTCAGCGCGCTCTTGTTCGCGCTCCTGAGCGCATCCAGCGCTTTGACAAAATCCTTGCCCGTCTCGCTCTGGAACTGGGCGATGCGCATATACCCGAAACCGGGGCTCAGCACCCGCTGACGCACACTGCGCACTTTTATCAGGTCGCGCACCAGCGTCACCTCAAAGGGGCCCTGAACGCCCTCGCGGAGCACGGTGAGGATGATCTTCGAGCCTTTGGCGCCGCGCATCAGGTCGACGGCCTTGTCGAGCTCCATACCTTTCACCGACTTGCCGTCGATCTTGATGATGATGTCCCCGCTCTCCATGCCTGCGGCCTTGGCCGGCGTGTCGTCGATGGGTGTTATCACCCGCACGAACCCGCCGCTCTCTGCGCCCACTTCGAGGCCTACACCACCGAACTCGCCCGTGGTGCTCTCGCGCAGTTCGGCGAAGGAGTCCTTGTCGAGATAGGCTGAATGCGGGTCCAAGCCGTTCAGCATGCCCTTGATGGCGTTCTCGAGCAGCGTCCGGTCGTCGACTTTCTCGACGTACGCCGAGCGGATCTGGTTGAAGACCTCGACGAAAATCCTCAGATCCTGCAGCGGCAACACGCCTTCGGGTGGTTCCACCGCATCGTTTGGGCTTGGAGTGACAGCGGGTGCCGGCGGCGGGGGGTCTGCGGCCAGCAGTGCCTGCGGTGAAAGGCCGCAGGCGAGCGCCAGTGCGAAGCTTGCGAGCAGGAGGCCTAGGGGACTTGTTCGGGGCATTGGAGCGGGCATATCGCGCTGCCTCGGGGCAGGCGCCGAGGCTTCCACAGTGGATGAGCTGGCAGTTTGCATGATGCGACCGGTGCGCACCAGACGGCCGATTGGTGAGTCCCGGGGCCGCGTGTATACTCGCGGCCTTTCGCGCTTGCCGCCATTTCCGGGGGCATATCACAGCAGGCCGGCAAGGGATCCGCATGGAGCTTTTCGTCCAGTTCGTCGTGGCCAAGTGGTATCTGTTCACCGCTGCCGGGGCTTTGATCGCCATGTTGCTGCTGCACGAGAAGCGCCGCGGTGCCGCCGCGGTCTCGCCGGCGCAGATGACCACGCTGGTCAATCGCGAGGACGCGGTGGTTCTGGACCTCCGCGACGCCGCCGAGTACCGCGCCGGCCATATTGTCGACAGCATCCACATGCCTTTCGGCAAACTCTCGGAGCGCATCGCCGAACTGGAGCGCTTCCGTGACCGCCCCGTGATCGTTGTGTGCAAGATGGGCCATCACTCCGGAGCTGTGGCCCGGACGTTGAAGGAAAAAGGATTCGGCCGGGTCTATCGCCTGGGCGGAGGCATCCTCGAATGGCAGTCGGCACAACTGCCTCTGATCAGAGGCTGAGGTGAGCGCGCGGGTACGGATGTTCAGCACGCAGTGGTGCTCGTATTGCTTCGCTGCCCGGCGCTTGTTCGAAACCCTCGGCGTGCCTTACGAGGACATCGATGTCAGCCGTGATCCGGCGCTGCGCGCTGATATGGAAGCGCGATCGGGGCGCCGAACGGTGCCGCAGATCTGGATCGGGGACCGCCACATGGGCGGATTCGACGATGTGAATGCCCTGCATGCCAGGGGGATGTTGATGCCGCTGCTGACGGGTGGAGAGCCATCCGCCCCAGGCAGCGGTGAGTGATCACAGGACCACACCAGAGGACCGTACGATGGCCGACGAGAATAATCAGGAGCCGCAGCAGCAGTTTGCGTTGCAGCGTATCTATGTGAAGGACATTTCTTTCGAGACGCCGCAGGGTCTCGAGGTCTTCCGCCAGCAGTGGAAGCCCAAGGTAAATCTCGAAATGAACACGCGGCAGAACCGCATCGATGAGCAGAATTTCGAGGTCGTCCTCACGCTGTCAGTGACGGCCACCCAGGAAGACAAGACGGCGTTCATCGTCGAGGTGCAGCAGGGCGGCATCTTCTTCGTGTCGGGTATCCCCGAGGCGCAACTGCGGCAGGTGTTGGCCACCGTGTGCCCGACGATTCTCTTCCCCTACGCTCGCGAGGCCATCGACTCCCTCGTGGTGCGTGGTTCCTTCCCTCCCCTCATGCTGGCGCCCGTCAACTTCGACGCGCTCTACGTGCAGGCGATGAAGCAACAGCAGGACAAGCTCGCCAGCGAAGCGCCGGCCCACTGACGCCGTGGTTCTAGGGGTGGCGTTCAGGCGCCACCCTCGAAACCGAGCTGCCGCCACGCCTCATACACCACGACAGCCACGCTGTTAGACAGGTTGAGGCTGCGTCCTCCGGGACGCATCGGCAACCGCAGGCGTTGCGCTGGCGGCAGTGATTCCAGCAACTCCTGCGGCAGTCCCCGGGTTTCCGGGCCGAACACCAAGGCATCATCCGCTGCGAAACGCGTGGCGTCGTAGCGCTGCGTGCCGCGGGTGCTGAGCGCAAAAAGTCGTCCCGGTTTGCAGTCTGCGCGGAAAGCCTCCAGCGACGGCCAGGTTCTGACACTTGCCCACTCGTGGTAGTCGAGCCCGGCGCGACGGAGTTTGGCGTTGTCCATCGCAAAGCCCAGCGGTTCGATCAGGTGCAGCCTTGCGCCGGTGTTCGCGCAGAGCCTGATCACATTGCCGGTGTTGGGCGGGATCTCAGGTTGGTAGAGCACGACATCGAACATTCTTTGGCCCGCGCTCAATCTCCGTCTTCGGCAAGGTCGTCCAGTGCCAGTTCCTTGATTTTGCGGGTGAGTGTGTTGCGCCCCCAGCCGAGAAGTTCGGCCGCCTCGCCCCGTCGTCCCCGGGTGTGCGCCAGCGCAATCTCGATCATCGCCGTTTCAAAGCGCGGTGTTGCAGCATCCAGCAACCGTGGTGTTCCTCGTCGTACTTCGGCATCAGCCCATGCCCTGAGTTCCGCTACCCAGTCGCCCGCGACGGTGGCCATCGGACCGCTGTTCTGGAGTTCCGTGGGCAGATCGACCACATGAACCTCACGGCCCGCTGCCATTACGGTGAGCCAGCGACAGACATTTTCCAGCTGCCGGACATTGCCTTGCCACGGCAGCGCTGCGATGTAGGCTTCGGTCTCCGGCAGCAGCAACTTGGTCTCGCCGCCGAGTTCCTCCGCAGCGCGGGCGAGGAAGTGGCGCGCCAGCCGGGGTATGTCCTCGCGGCGTTCCCGAAGCCCCGGCAGGTGGATGCGGATCACGTTCAGGCGGTGGTAAAGGTCTTCCCGGAAGCGCCCGTCGCGCACCAGTTGTTCCAGGTTCTGGTGCGTCGCGGCAATGATGCGCACGCTCACCTGAACAGGCGTGTGCCCTCCCACGCGGTAGAACTCGCCGTCGGCCAGAACGCGCAGCAGACGCGTCTGCGTGTCGTGGGGCATGTCGCCGATCTCATCCAGGAACAGGGTGCCGCCATCGGCCTGTTCGAAGCGACCGCGTCGCTGCGACTGCGCCCCTGTGAAGGCGCCTTTCTCGTGACCGAACAGCTCTGACTCCATCAGGTCCTTCGGGATGGCGGCCATGTTGAGTGCGATGAACGGCCCGGTGGCGCGCGGACTGTGACGGTGCAATGCATGAGCCACCAGCTCCTTGCCGGTGCCTGACTCGCCGTTGATCAGCACCGTTATGAGCGAGTGCGAGAGTCTGCCGATGGCGCGGAAGACCTCCTGCATCGCGGGCGCCTCACCAATGATCTCGGTTGGTCCGCTTTCTTCCTGCGCGGCAGATTCCTGCTGTTTCGCGCGGCCATGCGCCAGTGCCCGCTTGGTGACCGTGACCACCTCATCGATATCGAAAGGCTTGGGCAGGTACTCGAAGGCGCCGCCCTGGTAGGAAGCCACCGCGCTGTCCAGGTCCGAATGCGCGGTGGTTATGATCACCGGTAACTCGGGGTGTGAGCTGCGTATCCGCGCGAGCAGTTGCAGGCCATCGGTGCCGGGCATGCGGATATCGCTGATGACCGCATCGGGCACCTGCGTACGCAGCTTCCGCATCATGGTGTCGGCATCCGGGAAGCTGCTGGCGCTGATGCCGGCGCTCCCAAGAGCTTTTTCGAGGACCCAGCGTATGGAGCGGTCGTCATCGACGATCCAGACGCTTGTGGTTTCAGTCATCGGCTTTCTCCAGTGGAATCAGGAGCG
>CAJADV010000300.1 GCA_903938575.1 uncultured Gammaproteobacteria bacterium | reverse complement strand
TAGTCGTTCACCGTGACCACGTGAACGCCATCGCCCGTGAGCGCGTTCAGGTACACGGGCAGAGTGGCTACGAGCGTCTTGCCCTCCCCGGTGCGCATCTCCGCGATGCGGCCCTCGTGCAGCGTCATGCCGCCGACCATCTGCATATCGAAGTGTCGCAGGCCCAAGGTGCGCCGCGAGGCCTCGCGGACCGCGGCGAATGCCTCGGGAAGCAACTGGTCCAGCGTTTCGCCGGCGGCGAGGCGATCACGGAAACGCGGTGTCTGCGCGCGCAGTTCCTCGTCGTTCATCGCCTGGAAGCGGGGCTCCAGCGCGTTGATGACGGCCACCGTACGGCCCATGCGTTTGATTTCGCGATCGTTCTTGGTGCCGATCAGCTTGCGGATAAGCGAGAGAACCATGGGCTGCGTTGTTCCAGCGCGGCCGGGAGGCCGGGATGTTATGAACGGACAATTTCCGGCTCAGGGAGCGCAGCCGGTGCGCCGGATTATAACCCGGGTCTATGACGACTGGCGGGCAGAAATACCAAGGGATGCGATCAGCGGACGGCGCGGCGGGTACCGATGTACTGACGGGGATCGACCAGCTGACCGCCAGCCAGGACTTCGAGGTGAAGGTGCGTGCCGCTTGCACGACCCGTTGCACCGACCTTGGCGATCTTCTCACCCTTCATGACCACTTGCCCGGGCTTCACGAGGATCTCGCTGTTGTGCGCGTATCGGCTGCGATAGCCATCGCTGTGGCGGATCTCGATCAGGCGACCGTAATCCTTGTCCCAGCCAGCCCAAGTGACTACCCCGGATGCCACAGCCATGACCGCCGTACCGGCGCGCGCGGTGAAGTCGAGTCCCTTGTGGAAGGCCTGACGTCCCGAGAAGGGATCCGTTCGCCGACCAAATACCGATGACACGTAGCCACTGGCGACTGGCCAGCCATCAACGGCGACCTCGAGGGCGAGACTGCGGTTAACCAGAAGCCGCTCCATCACCTCAAGCTGCGTCTCGCGGTCCTCGATCTGGGCTGCAAGGTGGTCGAGCGCGATGCTGAATTCAGTGGGAGCGCTCTCGGTGGCGTTCTCGGTGGTGTAGGGACCGCCAAACGCAGGCTCCTGATCAAAATCGAATTCTCCGCCATCAAGTTTGGCGGCCGTGGCCAAACGCTGCCCCACGGCCTCCATTCGCAGGAGCCTCGCCTGCAGTGCGGCCAGCCGAGAGGCGTAGGCCCGGCCCTCGAGAGCGCTGGTTTTTTTGAGGTCGCTGGCGCGGACATCCAGAGTCTTCAGCTCGTTATCCCACGCACTGACCAGATCCCCGGGAAGCTTGCCGGCCTGTGCGATTGCCAACCGGTAGCCCGCGAAACCCGCCAGCAACAGGCAGAGCCCGAGCAGCGCCGGGACGGCCCACAGCACGGCGCGAGGCAATGCCACGCTCCGGCTGGTATCGGGTCTGTCACCGAGGACAATAAGGCGCATGCCACTCCTTTCTGCAGTCGGGATGCCGACGCGCAGGGGGATCTTAAGCAAAGTGTGGGCCCGACTATGCCACAGCCCCGGGTAAGTGCCAACCCGTATTCCCGGGTCGATCGGTGGGCGCCGAGGTCGGACAAGCCGCCTGTGAAACCATGGCATGGAGGCGGCCAGGGCAGCCATTGAATGAACCCATTACCCCGATCGCCCACCTGAGGGAGCCGCTGTGACCCGGAACGAAGGCGCTTGGAACGAGCGCTACTCGCGCCGGACTCGCCATCAGGATCCCCCGCAGAGCATCCTGATGGCGACAAGGCGTCCCGCCCTCAGGGGCGGGACGCAACGGGCAGACGCCCCCTCAGTCGGCCTGACGACGCAGGAACGCGGGTATCTCGAACTGGGATTCGTCGTAGATCGGCTCGGCACCCACCGCCAACTGGTGGGCGGCACGCGGAGGCACCGGAACCTCGCGACGAGCAACGCCGACACTGCGACGGATTGCCGGGCTATCGAACTCCTTGTAGTTGGGCTGCGCGCCGCCGACCTGGCTCTGACGCACCAGCGTCACGGGCACCGGCGTATCACGCCGCAGCTCGCCCAAGCCCGTGGCGACCACGGTCACCTTGATCTCGTCGCCCATGTTGGGATCAATCGCGGTGCCCACCACCACGGTGGCATTGTCAGCCGCGAACTCGTGCACGGTTTCGCCCACCTCGGCGAACTCGCCCAGCGAGAGGTTCGGGCCCGCCGTGATATTGACGAGGATGCCGCGCGCGCCCTGCAGGTTGATGTCCTCCAGCAACGGACTGCGGATGGCAGCCTCGGCGGCCTCGCGGGCGCGATTTTCGCCACGCGCGGTACCGGTGCCCATCATCGCCATGCCCATTTCGGACATCACCGTCCGCACATCAGCGAAATCCACGTTGATCGTACCGGGACGGATGATGAGATCAGCGATGCCCTGTACGGCACCCAGCAAGACATCGTTGGCCGCCTGGAAAGCATCGAGCAAACTGGTGTTCTTGCCGAGCACGGCAAGCAGTTTCTCGTTGGGGATGGTGATCAGCGAGTCGACATGCTGCTGGAGCTCGCCGAGCCCCTCGTCCGCCACTGCGGAGCGCTTCTTGCCCTCGAACCGGAAGGGACGGGTGACCACAGCGACGGTGAGAATCCCCATTTCGCGAGCGACCTCGGCCACCACCGGCGCGGCCCCTGTGCCGGTGCCCCCACCCATGCCGGCGGTGATGAACACCATGTCGGCCCCGGCAAGAACCTCTGCGATGCGCGCCTTGTCCTCGAGCGCGGCCTGCCGGCCGATCTCGGGGTTGGCGCCGGCGCCAAGGCCCTTGGTGATGCCGGCACCCAACTGCAGCACGGTGCGCGTCGGAATCCCCGACAGTGCCTGGGCGTCAGTGTTGGCGCAGATGAAGTCCACGCCCTCCACGCCCGCCTCGATCATGTGTCGCACGGCGTTCCCACCGCCGCCGCCCACACCGACTACTTTGATGACTGCACTCTGCGGTACGTTGTCCACGAGTTCGAACATACGAGATCCCCCCATAGAGGTGTGATTGACGAAAATGAAACTCAAAGATTGCCCTGCATCCACTGCTTCAACTTCCTGAGGAGCCCGCGGCTCCCGCCGTCACGCTCCGCACCACCCGCGTGCTGCTTCTGGCCAAACAGCAGCAGCCCCACGGCGGTCGCGTAAATCGGGTTTTTCACGATATCGAGCATCCCCTGCACGCCGGCGGGAAGGCCGAGCCGCACCGGCATATGAAAGATCTCCTCGGCAAGCTCGATGGCGCCCTCCATGCGCGAGGTGCCGCCCGTCAGCACGATCCCCGCGCCGAGCGACTCCTCGAAACCGCTCCTGCGGATCTCCGCCTGCACCAGCGTGAAGAGCTCGTCATAGCGCGGCTCCACCACCTCGGCGAGCGCCTGCCGCGAGAGTTCGCGCGAGCTGCGCTCGCCGACGCCCGGCACCCGTATCGTCTGGTCCGCGCCGGCGAGTTGCGCGAGCGCGCAGGCGTACTTGATCTTGATTTCCTCGGCGTACTGCGTGGGCGTGCGCAGCGCCATGGCGATGTCATTGGTCACCTGGTCACCGGCGATCGGGATCACACCGGTGTGGCGGATGGCGCCCTCGGTGAAGATCGCGATGTCGGTGGTGCCGCCGCCGATGTCGACGATGCACACCCCGAGTTCCCGCTCGTCATCGGTGAGCACGGAGTAGCTCGAGGCAAGTTGCTCGAGGATGATGTCGTCGACGTCCAGACCGCAGCGGCGGATGCACTTCTCGATGTTCTGCGCGGCATTCACCGCGCAGGTGACCAGATGGACCTTGGCCTCGAGGCGCACGCCCGACATTCCGAGTGGCTCCTTGATGCCCTCCTGGCTGTCGATCACGTACTCCTGAGGCAGGATGTGCAGGATCTTCTGGTCCGCGGGTATGGCTACGGCGCGCGCCGCGTCGATCACGCGCTCGAGGTCATGCTGAAACACCTCGCGGTCGCGAATGGCCACAATGCCGTGGGAGTTCAGGCTGCGGATGTGGCTTCCCGCGATGCCCGCATAGACCGAGTGCACTTGGCAGCCAGCCATGCGCTCGGCCTC
>CAJADV010000299.1 GCA_903938575.1 uncultured Gammaproteobacteria bacterium | reverse complement strand
GTGCTCCCCCGAGAACATGCGCCGGAACTCGAGGTTCTCGACCTGCTTCTGGAGCGCCTCAACATCGGCCGAGAGCGCATCGAACGCGGCGGCATCGTCTTCGAGCTCGATCAGCTCCAGCAACTCGCCGGCATCGGCCAGGCCGCTGTCCAGGGTCTCGATGGTGTTGACCACCAGCTCGAGTGCGGCGCGCTCGCGGCCGAGTTCCTGGGCCCGTTCGGGCTTCTCCCACACGCTGGGCTCGCTCAGCTCGAGCTCGACTTCAGTCAGGCGATCTTTCTTGACCGCATAGTCAAAGATACCCCCTGAGATCGACGGTACGGGCCCGCAAATCATTCAGCTGGTTGTGTAGCGGATTGGTTTCCATGCGGGAGACGGCGTAACAGATGAAGGACCCGGAGTTTAACCGAGCATCGCACAAAATGCTGCGGATGATCCGCTGCCAGCGCGTGGGCCTCTCATGCGCCGGAAGGCAGCGCCTCGACATGCTCGATCAACAACTGCAGCGAGCGATTACCCCGGTATTCATTGACATCCAGCCGGTAGGCCAGATGCGCGCGTGCAGTGGCTGGATCAGGCCAGACAGCGGTGTCGACGTTGAAGGCGATGCCCTGCAGGCGCAGCGTTGGATCACTCTCGGGAGAAACGGTCAGCCGCAAGTGCTTCTCACCCACGAGCCGCTGTTCATGGAGGCGAAAAACGCCGTCGAACAGGGGCTCGGGAAAGTGCTGTCCCCAGGGTGCTGCTTCGCGCAGCAGCTCCGCGTTAGGCAGCGTGAAGTCTGCCGGCGGCAGCTCGCCGTCGGTCTCCAGCACGCCCTGCAGCGCGGCAGGATCCAGAACCCGTCGGACCTCGATATCGAAGGCCGCGGCAAAACGCGCGTAGTCGGCGGCGGCGAGCGAGAGCCCCGCAGCCATCGCGTGCCCACCGAAACGCACGATCAGTCCGGGCTCGCGCGCATCCACCGCCGCCAGCGCATCGCGCACGTGGAGGCCACGGATGGAGCGTGCCGATCCCTTGAGCTCGCCGTCTCCGGCCGGAGCAAAAGCGATCACCGGGCGGTGCAGCCGTTCTTTGATGCGCGAAGCAACCAGACCGACCACACCCTGATGCCACTCCGGACGGTACAGACAGACACCCCAGCGCGAATCGGCGACAGCGGCATCCTTGTCGAGAAGCGCGAGCGCCTCCTGCTGCATGCCGGATTCTATCTGGCGCCGCTGCCGGTTCAGTCCGTCTAGAGCGGCGGCCATTTCGCGCGCACGCAGAGGGTCGTCCTCCAGCAGGCAGCGAATACCCCATGACATGTCATCGAGGCGGCCGGCGGCGTTCAGGCGCGGGCCGGCGAAAAAACCGAGATCCGCGCTGGTGACGCGCGAGGGTTCGCGACCGGCAACCTGCAGCAGCGCACGCACGCCGGGGCGCCCGCGCCCAGCGCGCAACCTGAGCAGACCCTGCTGGACCAGAATGCGGTTGTTCGCATCGAGCGGGACCACATCGGCCACGGTGCCCAGGGCTACCAGATCGAGCAGTTCCGCGAGCTTCGGCTCCTGCAGTGCGCGCGTCTCGAACCAGCCGCGCCGCCGCAACTCGGCGCGCAGTGCCCCAAGCAGGTAAAACACCACTCCCACGCCCGCAAGGTATTTGCTGGGGAAGGAACAACCCGGCTGGTTCGGGTTCAGGATGGCGCAGGCAGCCGGCAGTTGCTCGCCCGGCAGGTGGTGATCGGTCACCAGCACGTCGATGCCGAAGGTCGCGGCCTTTGCTACACCGGCGATGCTGCTGATGCCGTTGTCGACCGTGATGAGCAGCGCAGGTCGCGGCTCACGCGCCGCCGCCACCTCCACGATTTCGGGGGTGAGGCCATACCCGAACTCGAAACGATTGGGCACCAGGAAATCGGCACCGTGAAAACCCATCGCGCGCAGCCCAAGCAACAGGAGGGCGGTGCTGGTGGCTCCGTCAGCGTCGTAATCACCGACCACCAGCACCACTTCGTCGCGATCAATTGCATCGGCCAGGCGCCCTGTGGCGGCAGCGAGGCCAAGGAGGCTAACCGGGGAGAGCAGCGAAGCGAGTTGAAGTTGCAGCCCCTGCGCCACATCGACCCCTCGCGCCACGTAAAGCCGGGTGAGCAGATCCGTGGCGCCGGCCGTCGCCGGGAGTGCCCGGCGTTGCAGTCGGGGGCTCGCCACCTAGGCCCGCACGCGTTCGCGCACGAATTGCGCGAGCAGGGCGAGATCGCTCGGCAATCTTGCACACCGCTCTGGCCGCTGCAGCAGATCGGCCATGTAGAGCGGCAACTGCGGCTCGCGCGGAACTCCCGCACGGTGGATTGCATCGGGAAATTTTGCCGGATGCGCGGTACCGAGCGTGACCAGCGGCAGGGCTGCGTCGGTGCGACATTCGCGGGCCGCACGAACACCGATGGCCGTGTGCGGATCGAGGAGATATTCCGTTTCGCGAAAGACGCTGGCAATGGTCTCGCAGGTGCGCTCGTCATCGACCACGGCACTGGAGAATTCAGCACGCGCGCGCTCGAGCACGGCCGGCGGCACTTGCACAGCGCCGCCGCGAAAACGCCCCATCAAGCCTGCCATCGCCGCAGCATCGCCATCATGGAAATCAAAGAGCGCACGCTCGAAATTGCTGGACACCACGATGTCCATGCTGGGAGCGAGCGTTTGCAGAAGCGCCCCGCGTGCATAGCCCTCGCCCCGCAGGAAGCGGTGCAGGATGTCGTTGGCGTTGGTAGCGATCACCAGTTGCGCGATAGGCAGGCCCATACGACGCGCAAGATAACCGGCGTAGATGTCACCGAAATTGCCCGTGGGCACCGAGAATCCCACGGCGCGACGGGGCGCACCGAGCGCCAGCGCGGCCGCCACGTAGTAGACGATCTGGGCCATGATGCGAGCCCAATTGATCGAGTTGACCGCCACCAGCC
This sequence comes from uncultured Gammaproteobacteria bacterium, assembly GCA_903938575.1. Lineage (GTDB taxonomy): Bacteria > Pseudomonadota > Gammaproteobacteria > Pseudomonadales > UBA5518 > UBA5518. Next base: position 24,755 of record CAJADV010000299.1, on the reverse strand, counting down.
GCAGCCCGGGCGGCAGGAATGACTGATCGGCGAAGCTCGCCTTCACGAGCTCCTGGCAATCGTCGAAATCGCCGTCGACCGCGATGTTGTGGATATTGGGCCCGATGACCGTGGTCATCTGGCGGCGCTGCACCTCGGAGACGCGGCCGTGCGGGTGCATGATGAAAATATCCACCCGCGAAGAGCGGCGGCATCCCTCGATGGCCGCAGAGCCCGTGTCGCCCGAGGTGGCGCCCAGAATGACGGCCCGTTCGCCACGGCGCTCCAGGGAGCGCTCGAGCAGCCGCCCCAGCAGTTGCAGCGCGAAATCCTTGAACGCCAGCGTAGGCCCGTGGAAGAGCTCCAGCACCCACTCGTTGGGACCGAGCTGCACCAGCGGTGCGACCGCAGGATGGCGGAAATCGCGGTAGGTGTCCTCGCAAATGACGCGCAGCTCCGCCGGCGAGAGAAAGCCCTCCACGAAGGGCTGCATGACCTCGGCCGCCAGCGCCGCGTAGCCAAGACCAGCCCAGCGCTCGAAGGTCGCCGTGTCGAAGCGCGGCAGTTGCCGCGGCAGGTAGAGGCCCCCATCGGGCGCGAGCCCGGTAAGCAGAACGTCCTCGAAACCAAGTGCCGGCGAGCCGCCGCGCGTACTGATGTATTCCACGGCAAGGCCCTCAGCCGTCGAGTTTTTCCATGCGGATCCGCCGCACCGGGCCCCGCGTTGCGCCGAGCGCCTCGATGGCGCGGACGGCATCGATCATGCGCTGCTCCCGAGTGACGCTGGTGAGCAGGATCATGGTGGCGGTTTCCTGGCCCTCGGGCGCCTCTTTCTGGATCAGCGCCTCGATGCTGATGCCTGCATCGCCCAGGATCTGCGCAATGCGCCACAGGACACCGGGCTGGTCGAGCACGGTGATGCGCAGGTAGTAACTCGTCAGCACGGCCTCGATGGGCAGCACCGGCTCCGAAGAGAGCCTGTCGGCCTGGAAAGCGAGGTGAGGAACGCGGTGCTCGGGGTCGGCGGTCAACGTACGCGCCACGTCGACGATATCGGCCACCACCGACGATGCGGTGGGCTCGGAACCCGCACCCGGTCCGTAGTACAGCGTCGGACCCACTGCATCCCCGCGCACGAGAATCGCGTTCATGACCCCGTTCACATTGGCGATCAGCCGATCATCGGGAATCAGAGTGGGATGCACCCGCAGCTCGATGCCCTCTGCCGTACGCCGACAGATGCCGAGATGCTTGATGCGGTAACCGAGTTCCTCGGCATAACCGATGTCTTCGCTGGAGAGTGAGGAAATGCCCTCGCAGTAGATCCGCTCGAATTGCAGCGGAATCCCGAAGGCGAGCGAAGCAAGGATGGCGAGCTTGTGCGCAGCGTCAATGCCCTCGATATCGAAGGTGGGATCGGCCTCCGCGTAGCCGAGCGCCTGGGCCTCGGCCAGCGCCGCGGCAAAGCTGCGCCCGCGCTCGCGCATCTCCGAGAGGATGTAGTTGCCGGTACCGTTGATGATGCCAGCGACCCATTCGATATGGTTGGCCGCGAGGCCTTCACGAATGGCCTTGATGATCGGAATGCCGCCGCCGACGGCCGCTTCGAATGCCACGGACACACCGCGAGCGCTGGCGGCAGCGAAAATTTCGTTGCCATGCTGGGCAATGAGTGCTTTGTTGGCGGTGATTACGTGCTTGCCGGCGGCGATGGCCTCGAGCACGAGGGTGCGCGCCGTGTCGCAGCCACCGATCAGTTCCACCACGATATCGACATCGGGGTCGCGCACCACCTCGAAGAGATCCCGGCTGATGCGGGTGTCTCCCGTACTGCAGCGCGGATTGTCACGCCGCGCGCCGATGTGCGTGACGATGACATCACGGCCGACGCGCGCGGCGATATCCGCGCGATTGCGTTCAAGCACGCGGAACGTGCCGGAGCCCACGGTACCGAAACCGCAGATACCCACCCGTATCGGATCCACTGGAGACTCTCCGCAGGGCGCGCCGGGGCGCGCGGTTCTCACTTCAGGCCCATGATGTTGGCAAGTTCTTCGGCTGGCTGGTAACCGGGTATGAGAGTGCCATTCTCGAGTATCAGCGCCGGTGTTCCGGTCACACCGAGTTGTTCACCGAGCGCGTACTGCGCGGCAATCGGATTGTCGGCGCATACGTTATCGGGGATATCCGTGCCGTTCTTCATGCTGGTGAGAGCGGCCCCACGATCCGCCGAACACCATGCCGTGGCAATCTTGCGGAAAGAAGGCGAACCCAGCCCAGCACGAGGGAACGCCAGATAGTGCACGGCGATACCCATGGCGTTAAGCGCAGGCACTTCGTTGTGGAATTTGCGGCAGAACCCGCAGTCGATATCCGTAAACACGGTCACGGTGGCTTTGGGATTCTCGGGTGCGAAGACAATCATGTCGGAAGTCTTGAGTGCGGCGAGCGCCTGACGGCGGTCTTCATCACGCTGTTTTTCGGCCAGATTGATGAAGCCTCCCGGGCCGATCGAGAAGAGGTCGCCGGCCACGAAAAACGAGCCATCAGCGCTCAGGAAAAGCGTCGGGCCGCCCTTCACCCTCACCTCGTATAGCCCCTGAATGGCACTCTTGCTCGGCATCGAATACTCGAGGTCCGTGCGTGCGGCCTTCAGCTTGGCGAGCAACGCAAGAGCGACAGGATCATCTGCGGCCAGCGTCGGAGTGGCATAGAGCCCGCACATGAACGCAAGGCCGAGCGATCGCGCGAGGTTCAAGGCAGTTTTCATGGTGTGTATTCCTCTGTTGGGCACCGCGGTGCCGGCTCGGGAGCCCATTATGCCCCCGGTTTCACTCAGCCGCGCGGATGGTGCGCGGCATGGAGTTGCTTCAGGCGCTCGCGCGCCACGTGCGTGTAGATCTGCGTGGTCGACAGATCGCTGTGTCCGAGCAGCATCTGCACCACCCTGAGGTCAGCCCCGTGGTTAAGCAGGTGCGTCGCGAAGGCATGCCTCAGGGTGTGCGGCGACAGCGGCTTGGTGATGCCCGCCACCACGGCATGACGCTTCAGACGATACCAGAAAGCCTGACGCGTCATCGACTCGCCGCCACGGCCCGGGAACAACGCAGCGCTTGCTCCATCGGCGACCAGCAGGGGACGCGCCTCGCGAAGATATCTCCCGATCCACGCCACCGCTTCGTCGCCTACCGGCACCAGCCGCTCGCGCGAGCCCTTGCCCATCACACGCACAGCGCCCTGGACAAGGTTGACGGCATCGATCCGCAGATTGACCAACTCGCTCACGCGCAGGCCGCAGGCATACAAAAGTTCGAGCATGGCGCGGTCGCGCAAACCGATGGCTGCTGACAGGTCTGGCGCGGCCAGCAGCGCCTCGACATCGTCTTCGCTCAGGGTCTTGGGCAGCGGGCGGCCAAGCCGCGGACTTTCTATCCGGAGGGTCGGATCTGCGGTGATGCGACCGGCACGCAACTGGTATCTGAAAAAACCGCGCAGGCAGGACAGGAGGCGCGCGGCGCTCCGTGCCGAGCGGCCAGCGTGCAATCCTGCGGCGAGGTACTCGAGGATGGTCGCACGATCGCAGGCCAGAAGCTCGAGCCCACGCCCCGAGCACCACATGGCGAAGGCTTCGAGATCACTGCGGTAGGCCGAAAGCGAATTGCCACTCAGACCCTTCTCCAACCATGCCGCATCGAGGAAGGACTCGATCGCTGCGGACGCCGAGGGGGCAGGATTCATGAGCACAGAAAAAAGGTGGCCAATGGCCACCTTTGGTGCTCGCTGCGCGGCGGCAATTCCGCTCGCTGCGCGGGAAGCAATCAGCCCGCCGACTTGGTGAGCTTTTCCTTGATGCGGGCGGCTTTGCCGCTCAGCTCGCGGAGGTAATACAGCTTGGCCTGGCGCACATCACCGCGACGCTTGACCAGAATACTGGCGACGGTTGCGCTGTAGGTCTGAAAGGTCCGCTCCACGCCCACGCCGTGGGAGATCTTGCGCACCGTGAACGCGGAGTTGAGGCCGCGGTTACGCTTCGCTATCACCACACCCTCGAAGGCCTGGAGGCGCTCGCGCTCACCCTCGACCACACGAACATCGACTACGACGGTATCGCCAGGTGCGAAGTCCGGCACGTTCTTTCCCATTTGCTCGGCTTCGAGCTGGGCAATGATCCCGTTCTGCATGAGCCCTTCCTCCTCGTTCCGCCCCGGAGAGCTGCGTGCCCCCGGTGGCGTTGATACGGTGACGGCAACAGCGCCGCGCACTCGATGTTCTCAATCCAGCCCCGGCATCAGATCCGGGCGACGTTGCTGCGTCCGCGCTCGGGCCTGCTCGAGGCGCCAGCGGCGTATCCGCTCATGGTCACCGGACAGCAGGGCTTCCGGCACCCCGCGACCCTCGAATATCTCGGGTCGGGTGTAGTGCGGGCAGTCCAGCAGGCCATCCGAGAAGGAGTCCTGCGCCGCTGACTCACCGTGACCGAGGGCTCCCGGCAACAAGCGGACCACCGCGTCTATCACCACCATTGCGGCCAGTTCACCGCCGCTCAGCACGTAATCCCCGATCGAGAGTTCCTCATCGACCTCGGACTCGATCACGCGCTCGTCTATACCTTCGTACCGACCCGCCACCAACACCAGCGGACCCGCAGTCGCCAGGCTCGCAGCGCGCCGCTGCGAAAAGGCCGGACCTTGCGGCGAGAGGTAAATCACCCTCACCTCGGGACCCAGCGAGGCCTTGGCCGCGCGGATCGCAGCGCACAATGGCGGCGCCGTCATGACCATCCCCGGACCACCCCCGTAGGGGCGGTCGTCTACCGAACGGTGCCGGTCCTGCGCGTACTCGCGCGGATTCCAGAACCCGACCTCTGCAATGCCCTCGCGGATCGCGCGGCCCGAGATGCCGAAGTCGATCAACGCATCGAACATCTCAGGGAAGATCGTCACCACCCCGATGCGCAACACGCTCTCCTCCCGAGGATCAGAACGTGGGGTCCCAATCGACCCGTATCTCGCCGGCGCCAAGGTCGACCCCGAGGATCACCTTAGCGTCTACCCACGGGACCATCCGCTCCCGTCCATCGATGCTGCCCTCGCAGGGCTGCACCACCATCACGTCGTTCGCACCGGTCTCGAACAGGTGACCGAGCACTCCGAGCAGAATCGGGGTCTCGCTCCCCGCCTGGGACAGCACCCGGAGCCCTTCGAGCTGGTACCAGTAGTACTCACCCTCGGGCAGTCGGGGCATCGAAGCTTCGGGGACGGCAATCTCGGCTTGCACAAAGCGCCGTGCCAGTTCCCGATCGTCGCAACCCGCAAGATGCGCCACCAGGCCCTTGCCTTGGCGTTGTCCTGCATCGACTTCGTGCTTCTCCCACCCTCCCGGCAGTCGCAGGGACCAGACCGGGTAATCGAGCAAGCGTTCCAGAGGCTCCGTGAAGGACCAGACCTTCACCCACCCCTTCACCCCGAACACACCGCTTATGCGGCCCAGGATGATTGTTCTGTCTTTATCGGCCGACATCTGCGCGCCGACCCCGACAACCCGACTCAGGCCGCGACCGGCGCCTTGCGGGTATCGCTCACCAGCTTGGCAACGCGGTCCGAGAGGGTCGCTCCGTGGCCCAGCCAGTAGTCGACGCGGGCGAGGTCGAGACGCAGGCGCTCTTCCTTCCCGGCGGCAATTGGATTGAAGAACCCGACCCGCTCGATGAAGCGGCCGTCACGGGCGCTGCGGCTGTCGGTCACGGTGACCTGATAGAAGGGGCGCTTCTTGGCGCCAACCCGGGAAAGTCTGATCGTCAGCATGCCTGGAGGTCCTGAGGTTCGGTGGCCCGGCGCGATTCCGGGTTGATCCCGGCGCAGTCCAGTCGGGCCTGCAAAGGGCGCGTAGTGTACGGTAAAGGTCCTGCACCCGAAACCCTCGAATCGCGGGCACACCGGGCTTGTGGAATTTTCACCGCCTCGGGGGGAAGCCAGCCCCGGGGGGCATCATTCCCCCCATGCCGCGCATCATGTTCTGCATGGCTCCCTTGTTGCCCATCTTCTTCATCATTTTCTGCATCTGCTTGAACTGCTTCAGCAGGCGGTTCAGGTCCTGGATAGTGGTGCCAGACCCCTGCATGATCCGGCGCTTGCGTGAGCCGTTAAGCATGTCCGGATCGCGGCGCTCGCGCGGCGTCATGGAGTTGATGATGGCCTCCATGCGCACAAACATCCCCGTGTCGACCTTGGCTTGGGCTGCCTGAGCAAGGCCCCCCATGCCGGGCAGCTTGTCGAGCATCGCAGAGAGCCCGCCCATGCTGCGCATCTGCAGCAGCTGGTCACGGAAGTCCTCGAGATCAAAACCCTTGCCGCCCTTGCGGATCTTCTTGGCGAGCTTTTCGGCCTTGTCGCGGTCGAGCTTGCGCTCGGCCTCCTCGATCAGCGAGAGCATATCGCCCATGCCGAGGATGCGCGAAGCGATCCGGTCGGGATGGAAGGGCTCCAGGGCGTCGGTCTTCTCGCCAACCCCCAGGAACTTGATTGGCTTGCCGGTAACGGCCCGCACGGACAGCGCCGCGCCACCGCGCGAGTCGGCATCGGCCTTGGCGAGAATCACGCCTGTCAGCGGGATCGCCTCGTTGAAGGCTCGGGCAGTCTGGGCGGCATCCTGACCGCTCATCGCATCGACCACGAAAAGGGTCTCGACCGGATTCAGGAATCCATGGAGCTCGCGGAGCTCGGCCATCATCGCCGTATCGATCGCGAGCCGGCCCGCGGTGTCGACGATCAGGACATCGGCAAACTTTACGCGGGCAGCCTGCAGTGCCTCGCGGGCGATGTCGATCGGGCGCTGGGAGTCCTCACTGGGCAGGAAACCCACGCCGATACTCTCGGCCAGGGTTTCGAGCTGGCGGATCGCTGCCGGGCGGTAAACGTCGGCGCTCACCAGCAGGACCTTGCGTCCCTTGTCTTTCAACATGCGCGCCAGCTTGGCCGCGCTGGTAGTCTTGCCGCTGCCCTGCAGGCCGGCCATCAGGATGACCGCGGGCGCCTGGGCGGCGAGATCGAGCCCCTCGTTGGCATCGCCCATAGCCCCGACGAGCTGTGCGTGGACGATCTTCAGGAATGCCTGCCCGGGGCTCAGGCTCTTCATCACCTCCTGGCCGACCGCGCGCTGGCGCACCTGATCGATGAAATCCTTGACCACGGGCAGGGCGACGTCTGCCTCGAGCAGAGCCTGCCTCACCTCCCGGAGCGTGTCCTGGATGTTGTCTTCGGTGAGCGCCGCTTTGCCGGCAACGCGGCGCAGGGTCTCGGAGAGCCGTTCAGTCAGCTGGTCGAACATGCGGGAATTCCGTACTGGATCAGGGCCGGAAGCGTGGCCAGAAAACGCCGGCACAAGTATACCTGCGGCCGCGCCCAACCGGCAGCGCCCGTGTCGCACCGATATCCGCTGGCGGTGGGTGACGCCCGCGCCGTGTGGCCGCTAGAATGCGCCATCGGTCGCCATCTGCCACCGGCGCCAATCGACCCGACATGATGACACTGCTACCGGGCCTTGCGGCCTGCCTCTTTTACCTCGCGAGCCTCGCGACGCAGCTCTTCGGGCTGCACGAGGGTTCTACCCGTGCGCGCATGCTGCGGCTGTCGATGGGCCTGGCGGCCCCCGCGCTCGCCTTGCATCTGTTGAGCCTCATATCTCACGTGGTCACACCCGGGGGGCTCGATTTCGGTCTGTTCAATGCGGCCTCGCTGTTCCTTTGGGCGATCGCCCTGCTCGCGTGGGCGGCCAGCTTCCGGATGCCCATGGCAAACCTGCTCCTGATCCTCTACCCGCTGACGGTGGTGGCGCTGCTCGCCTCGCTCTTCCTCAGCACCCCGGCCGCGGCCAAGGTGGCGCCGGGTAGCGGACTCGCCATACACATCCTGCTCTCGATCCTCGCCTACAGCATCCTCAGCATCGCGGCCTTGCAGGCAGTGGCCCTCGGCCTGCTGATAGACCGCCTCAAACACCGCCGATTGAGCGGAATGCTCGAACACATGCCCTCGTTGGCCACCATGGAAAGCCTGCTGTTTCGCCTCATCTGGACCGGGGAGATACTGCTGGGTCTCGCCATCACAACCGGCGCCGTCTTTCTGGAAAACATCTTCGCGCAACACTTGGCGCACAAGACAATCCTCTCGATTCTCGCCTGGCTGGTGTTCGCCACCCTGCTCTGGGGCCGGCATCAGCTCGGCTGGCGCGGCATCACGGCGATCAAATGGACGCTCACGGGATTCTGCCTGCTGATCCTCGCCTATTTCGGCAGCAAATTCGTGCTGGAACTGGTACTGCACCGTCCGGGCTGAAAGCCGCCTTCTTGCCACGGACCAGCGTTAGCGGCACCATCTCCTCTCCCTGCCCAAGGCCTGCCCACGCTTGAACGATTCCTCCATAGAAGCGCTGCTCGGCATTCTTGTCGTCTGCCTTCTTCTGTCAGCGTTTTTCTCGGGTTCCGAGACCGGGCTGATGTCGCTCAACCGATATCGCCTGAAGAACCTCCGCAAGCGAAATCGAGGCGCACGTCTCGCTCTCAAACTGCTCGACCGCCCGGATCGGCTGCTGGGGCTTTTGTTGATCGGCAACAACGCCGTGAACATCCTCGCCTCGGCGCTCGGCACGGTGATCGCGATCCGGCTCTTCGGCGATGCCGGCATTGCCATCGCGACAGCCGTGCTGACCGTGGTCATCCTGGTGTTCTCCGAGATCACGCCGAAGACCCTTGGGGCACTGCACCCGGAGCGTATCGCGTTCCCCGCCGCCTACGTGCTGAACGCGCTGATGAAAGCACTGGGGCCGGCGGTCTGGCTGATGAGTTCGATCTCGAACGCGCTGCTGCGGATGTTCGGCGTCGACACCAACCGACGCCCCGAAGACGCGCTGAACTCAGAGGAACTGCGCACCATAGTTAACGAGTCGGGACCGATGATTCCGCCGCGCCACAAGCGCATGCTGCTCAACATTCTCGATCTCGAAGAGGTCACGGTCGACGACATCATGGTCCCGCGTCAGGAGATCTACGGCCTCGATCTCGATGCCGACGACCCGGCGCTGCTCACCCGGCTGCAGGCTTCGCCGTTCTCGCGGGTCGCGGTCTACCGCGAGGACATCGGCAATATTTCGGGCGTACTGCACCTGCGGATGCTCGGGCAGTTCGTGAACGGCGGCACCGTGGACCGTGAAGCGATCCAGCGCGCAGCCGACGAGCCCTACTACGTGCCCGAAGGCACCCCGTTAAACCTGCAGCTGCTCAACTTCCAGAAGCTGCGCCGCCGCATCGGCATCGTGGTCGACGAGTACGGGAGTGTGCTCGGACTGGTAACGCTGGAAGATATCCTGAAGGAGATCGTCGGCGAGTTCACGGCAGGGCTGGAAAACGAAACCTCGGAGATCGCGCGGGAAACCGATGGCAGCTATCTGATCGATGCCGGCGCATCCATCCGCGACATCAATCGCACGCTCCACTGGAACCTGCCCGTTGACGGGCCGCGGACGCTGAACGGCTTGATGCTCGAGCATCTTGAGGCAATCCCCGAGGCCAACGTCGGATTGCGCATAGGCCGTTACGGCTTCGAGATCACGCAGCTGCGCGGCCGGATGATCTCACGCGTGCGTGCCTCGGTTCACGCCGAGGAGCCGTGAAAGCAGCAGCTCAGCGTGCCTGCGGGCCCCAGGCCTCGCGGTAACGCTGGTCGGCACGGCGCACCACTTCCTGCCTGCGATCCTCAGTGAGGCTGGTCCAGGCCGCTATCTCCGCGGCGCTGCGATAGCAGCCCATGCAGATGTCGTGATCGTCCAGCGCGCAGATGTTGACGCAGGGAGATTTGACAGCCGACATCTCAGGAGTCCCCGATTTTTTTCAGGCCAGCGCGGAAGCGCCGGCCGTTGTTCACGTATCCCAGTGCGTTGGCTGCAAGCTGCTCGCGCCGCGCGTCGTCGAGCACCCGCCCTACCTTACCCGGAGAGCCCATCACGACGCCGCCATCGGGAACCTGCATGCCCTCGGTGACGAGCGCGTTGGCGGCGATCAGGCAACCCTTGCCGATCACCGCGCCATTCAGCACCACAGCGTTGATGCCGATCAGGGATCCGTCACCGACGGTGCAGCCGTGCAGCATCGCAAGGTGCCCCACCGTGACATCGCGCCCGATCACAAGCGGAAAGCCGGGATCGGCGTGCAGCACCGCACCATCCTGCACGTTGCTTCTGGCGCCGACCACGATCCGCTCGCGATCGCCGCGGATCGTGACGCCGAACCAGACGCTCGCGTCCTCCTCGAGCACGACATCGCCGATCACGGCAGCGTTGGGCGCGACGAAACAGCTCGCGTGCACCGCAGGTACCTGTTGCTCGAGCGAATAGATCATCACGGATACTCCGGCGTCATGGTGTTTCAGCAAGCCCTTCAGCGGCCTCGTCTTGCCCACGCGGCTGGTAGCGGGCGAGGAAATCGCTCTTGAAGGTTTCGAAGCGCCCCTCCAGAACCGACTTGCGGATACCGCGCATCAGCTCCTGGTAGAAGTGCAGGTTGTGGATCGTGGCGAGCTGGGACCCCAGCATCTCGTTGCATTTGTCGAGGTGGTGGAGGTAGGCCCGGCTGAAATTCGCGCAGGCATAACAGCTGCACGAGGGGTCGATCGGCAGCTCACTGTCGCGGTGTTTCGCATTACGCAGCTTGAGCACGCCGTCTGCGGTGAACAGATAGGCGTTGCGGGCGTTGCGGGTCGGCATCACGCAATCGAACATGTCGACACCGCGCGTCACCGCCGCCAGGATGTCAGCGGGAGTGCCCACGCCCATCAGGTAGCGCGGCCGGTCCGCGGGAAGGAGCGGGCCCAGGTGATCCAGCACCATGAGCATCTCGGGCTTGGTCTCGCCAACCGACAGCCCACCTATGGCATAGCCGTCGAAGCCGATCGCCTGGAGCCCCGCCAGCGACTCCGAGCGCAAGGCCGTATACATACCGCCCTGCACGATGCCAAACAACGCCGCGGGGTTGCCTTCGTGGGCGAGCTTGCTGCGTCTGGCCCAGCGCAGGCTGAGCTCCATCGAGCTGCGCGCCTCGGCTTCGGTAGCGGGATAGGGCGTGCACTCGTCGAAGACCATGACCACGTCGGCGCCGAGCTCGCGCTGCACGCGCATCGAGGTCTCCGCGTCCAGGAACACCTCACTGCCGTCGACCGGCGAACGGAATCGCACGCCGGCCTCGGTAATCTTGCGCATCTCGCCTAGGCTGAAAACCTGGAAACCACCCGAATCGGTGAGCAGCGGTCGCTCCCAACCCATGAAGCGGTGCAGGTCACCCAAGCGGCTGATGACGGCCGTGCCCGGCCGCAGCATCAGATGAAAGGTGTTGCCGAGCACGATCTGGGCACCGGTGGCCAGGAGATCGCGCGGGAGGATCGCCTTGACGGTTCCATATGTGCCCACAGGCATGAAGGCAGGCGTGTCCACCACGCCGCGCGGAAACACGAGACGCCCGAGTCGGGCACCGCCATCGCTGCGGAGCAGCTCGAAATTCATGAATGAGGTGGTCATGAAGAGGCCTCGACAGCACGCTTCAGCAGAGGGGACTCGAGGGCAGATATGAACATCGCATCACCATAGCTGAAGAAGCGGTAGCGCTCCCGCACGGCCATGCGGTAGGCATCAAGCATGAACTCCGTGCCCGCCAGCGCACAAACGAGCATGAGTAGCGTGGATTCCGGGAGATGGAAGTTGGTGATCAGTGCGTCGACACAGCGGAACGCATAGCCGGGGTAAATGAATATCGAGGTCTCGCCAGCGAAGGGATGGATGCCAGTAGCATCGGACGCCGACTCGAGGGCACGCAAGGTCGTGGTCCCCACCGCGATGACCCGTCGCCCCTCACGATGCGCCCGCATGATGCGCTCACAGACCGCTGCACTCACCTGCGCGTATTCCGCATGCATGCGGTGTGACTCGACCTCCTCGCAGCGCAGCGGCTGAAACGTGCCGGCGCCTACATGAAGCGTCACGAATGCGGTCTCCACGCCGGCGGACTCTAGCCGCTCCAACAAGGCACGGTCGAAATGCAGGCCAGCCGTGGGGGCTGCGACAGCCCCGGCCGCGTGCGCGTAGACCGTCTGGTAACGCTCGCGGTCCGCGGCCGTATCGGGGCGGTCGACATAGGGCGGCAGGGGCATATGACCAATAGCCGCCATCACCTCCAGTGGCGAGCTGCCCGGCGGGAACTCCAGCACGTAGAAACCGTCCTGGCGCCCTTTTACCCGCACCCGCAGGGCTTCATGCCCCTCGTCGTCGAGGAGCGAGAGCTCGGTGTCGGCACGCGCGGGCTTGCTGGAGCGCAGCTGGGCAAGGACTTCGTGCTCGCCGAGGAGTCTTTCGACCAGCACCTCGACCCCCCCGCCCGTTTGCGCCTTGCACGCAAAAAGCCGGGCCGGGATGACCCGGGTGTCGTTCAGGATAAGCAGGTCACCGGGGCGGAGAGTGTCGGGCAGCTCGGAGAAGACCCGGTGCCGGGCCTGCCTGTCTGGCCATGACAGATCAAGCAGCCGGCTGCCCGTGCGCTCGGGCATGGGGTGGCGCGCGATCAGTTCATCGGGCAGGTCGTAGCGGAAATCGCTGACTTTCATGAGCGTCGGGGCAAGCGCGAGGGGGAGGAATGCTATCGGGCGAAACCGGGCAAGGCAATCGTGCTTGTTGTGCGCGGATGGCTGGCTATAATGCCGCTCCCCTCGCCGGGGAGTCGCTACGATCTTGCGGGTGTGGCGGAACTGGTAGACGCGCTGGACTCAAAATCCAGTTCTGGCAACAGAGTGTCGGTTCGATTCCGACCACCCGCACCACCGACCGCCCAAAAAAAAACGCCCTCAGCTCGCACTGGGGCGCTCAAGTAAGACACCCCCGGAGTGCGTGACCCGGCAAGGACCGCTTTCCCGAGGGGCTCGTCGGGCCGGCGCAGCCCGCGTCTCCCGTCCATGGGAAAGCCGCAAACTGCGCCGGCCTTAGGGAATCAGTCTGAACCAAGGACCGCGAGCGCGGCAGGCTGTTTCCAGCTCGCCCGGGCACATCAGGCTTTTAGTTGACCCGTTCGGGTACAAAACCGCGAAATTACGGAGAGCGCTCGGGTGCTCCCGGTACAAACCGGGACCGAAGCTTCCGGATTAGTGCATATGCCACGAAATCTTCTGCCCGGATTGATTGACTTAAAAAGAGGATGTGCAAGAATTTGCGCGGTTTCGACCCGTCCGCATTATCGATCTGAGGAGACAACGATGCACACCATGACCAAGAAGGCCGCCCTTCTTTCCGCGGCTCTGGCCGTAGCCCTGCTGAGCGGCTGCGCAGACACCAAGCGCCTTGACGCACTCGACGCTCGCGTCGGCACCGTCGAGAAAACCGCCAATGACGCGATGGCTGCTGCCACCCGCGCCCAGTCGACCGCCGATTCGGCTGCGACTGCTGCTGCTGACGCACAGAAAGCTGCGAATGACGCCGTTGAGGCCGTCAGCCGCATGGCTGAGAAGTGCTGCCGCAAGTGATGCTACGGGTCGGCTTGACCGACCCCTGCTGAACTGAAAACACCGCCGCCCGCAACTCCGTAAAGGAAGTGCTGGTGGCGGTTTTTTTATGCCCTGATTTCTGGAAGAAAATCACACGGTATTCCGCATCCATTGGCCCGGAGCGGTGTCAGGGACGGCAGTAGCGGTCTCGGCGGGAAGCGGCCAGCGCAATCAGCGGGTCGCAACTTGCGCGGCGGAGACCCGTACGGGAAGCCCGGAGCGCTGAACCGCGGCAGACTTTGCCTGCACCCAGTCTATGGGGACAGGCGTGGCACTGATGCGGTTAGCGATGTGGATCGCGTCGGCGACCACGGCCTCGGACACATGGATGGATCGCTGCTCTTCCAGGGCCTCGTGGACCTCGACGTACATGGACCCCGCCTTCCACCCGACTTTCACCGGAGAATTGATGATCCGGACCGGCGTGCCCACCGGAACCATTGCCGCCAGGGCGACGACGTCGCCGTTGTACATCCGCATGCACCCGTGGCTGACGCGCATGCCCACGCCCAACTCCTTGTTGCTGCCGTGGATCAGATAGCCCGGCGCCGCCAGGCGCAGCGCCCAGGGGCCGAGGGGGTTGTCCGGACCGGGCGGCACCGAACTGGGCAAGGGGTCGCCCATGGCCGCATGTTCAGCGCGGATCGATGCCGGAGGAGTCCATACCGGATCCTTCACTACCTTGGTCACCGTGGTGGTCACGATCGGCGTCTGCCAGCCTTCGCGCCCGATACCGATCGGGAATGTCACCACGGTCTTGCCACCGGCGGGGTAATAAAACATCCGCATCTCGGCCAGATTGATCACGATGCCCACGCGCTCCCCACGCGGCAGGATGTACTCGGTAGGAATCAGGACCTCTTTGCCCTGCCCCGGAACCCACGGATTGACGCCCGGGTTGGCGGCAAGCACTTCTCGGAAACCGACGCCATTGGTCTCTGCGTAGCGATTCAGGGTGTCGTCGTAACTCTGGACCTTGACCGTGTAGGTCTCGCCCACGACATCCTCACCGGGCGGGGGCAGATCAAGAGTGAGGGCTCCCGCTCGCAGGGAAGAGCCTAGAAGTGCGGCAAGGAGAAGGAGTCGCATGGGGAAACGCGCCGATTCGTGCAAGGGACGACCTCAATACTAGCAAGGCGCCCGCGCCGATGGCGACGAAGGGCCTTGCTTCGCGGCAAATTTACGCCGCCTCGAGCATCCCGGACGTTGTCTACCCAGAAAAACCGTAGCTCAGCGATCAACGCCGAGTATCAGTCCACTGGTCGGCACGCCGGTTCCTGCAGTCACAAGGGCATGCTCGACGCCTGCGACCTGGTTCACCGCAGATCCCCGCACCTGCCGTGCACCCTCTGCAACGCCGTTCAGCCCGTGTATGTAGGCCTCGCCGATCTGGCCGCCGTGGGTATTTACCGGGAGCTTGCCGCCGCGCGCGATATGGCCATCGCGGATGAAATCCTTGGCCTCACCGCGCCCGCAGAAGCCGAATTCCTCGAGCTGCGGCAGCACGAAAGGCGTGAAATGGTCGTAGAGGACAGCGGTCTGGATATCCGCAGGGCCCACGCCGGCCATGCCGTACAGCTGCCTGGCGACCAGACCCATCTCCGGGATACCGGTGAGATCGGGCTTGTAGAAACCGGTCATCATCTGGAAATCACCGGCCGCGCCCTGTGCGGCACCGCGTATGACCACCGGCTTTTGCCGCAAGTCACGCGCGCGATCGATCGAGGTGATGACCAGTGCGACAGCGCCATCACTTTCCTGACAGCAGTCGAGAAGCCGCAAGGGCTCCGCTATCCAACGGGAGTTCCGGTGATCCTCCAACGTGACGGGCTTTTGGTAGAAGAACGCCGCCGGATTGGTGGCAGCGAAATCCCGGGTCGAGACCGACACGCGCCCGAAGTCATCGGTGCTGGCACCGTAGGCATGGAGATAGCGGCGCGCGCACATCGCCACCCACGAGGCCGGGGTCGACAGACCGAAGGGCATGTACCAGCCGAAGTGCACGGTCTCGAAGGAGTTGGGATCCTGGGTGATCAGGCCACCCTGTCCGAACCTGAAGCCGGAGCGCTCGTTCATGGCGCGGTACACGACCACGGCACGACAGACCCCCGTGGCCACGGCCATCGCCGCATGAAGCACCGGGCCGCAGGCCGCGCCGCCACCGTAGTGCGTGCGGGAGAAAAACTTGAGCTCCTTGCCGCCGAGCAGCCGATAGAGTTCGATCTCCGGGTTGTTGTCCATGGTGTAGGTGGCCATGCCATCGACCTCGTCGATACCGAGCCCCGCGTCGGCAAGCGCCGCGCTGATCGCCTCCACCCCCAACTGGATCTCGCTGCGCCCGGAGTTCTTCGAGAACTCGGTGGCTCCGATACCCGCAATGGCGGTCCGGCCGCCGAGGAAACTGTTACCGCTCATGCGCTTGTCCTCGCAGAGGGCAATGCCACGGTCACGGTGCCCGTGACGTGGAAACCAAGGCCGTTTTTACCTGCCACCTCAATATCGGCGAGGTGATCAGTGCCCTCTTCGCGGCACGCCGTGACGCGTCCGCGCAACTCCATGTGGTCACCGGGATAGTTGGGCACACCAAGCTTTATCTTCACGGAGCGCAGCAGCGCCTCCGGCCCCGCCCAATCGGTGATGTAGCGTCCCACCAACCCGTTGGTGGTGAGGATGTTCATGAAAATATCCGGTGATCCCAGCGCCTGCGCCCCCGGCTTGTCGTGGTGCACGTTCTGGTAATCACGGCTGGCGATAGCCGTGGAGACGATCAGGCGGGTAGTGATGTCGATCCCGAACGGCGGAATCTCCTCGCCCACCTGCACATCGTTGAAACGCCGCGTCTTCAACTCGCTGCCGCTCATAGTCCGATCTCGATGGATTGCTGAACCAGCTGGCTGCCAAAGCCGGCCAGGATGCGCTCGCTGCCGCCGAGGCACAGGCGTGCCTGCTGGGCCCACAGGTAATAGCGGTGAATCGGGTACTCGACGTCGGCGCCGGTGCCGCCGTGCAGGTGCTGGCAGGCGTGGCTCACGCGATGCCCGGCCTCACTGGTCCACCACGCGGCAGAGGCAACGGCGTTGCCGGCGGGCAAGCCTTGGTCGAGGCGCCACACGGCCTGCCACAGCGTCGAGCGCAGCGCCTCGATATCGATGTAGCAATCCGCGGCACGGTGTGCGACCGCCTGAAAACCCGCTAGAGGCTTGCCGAACTGCTTGCGCTCACTGGTGTGCTGCGCTGTACGGCGCAGGGCATCGGCCAGGACGCCGAGCTGGATGAATCCGTAGGCGGTCGCCGCGCGGCCAGCCATCCACTCCAGGATGCAGCTGCCGTCGCCAGAGGCGCCCAGCCGGTCGGCGGCCGTGACACGCACGCCATCGAACAAGATCCGGTCGAAGGGTTCGAGATTGGTGCCGCGCTCGCGCTCGAAGCTCATTCCCGTTGCGCCACGCGCAACGAGGAACACACTCAACGCGCCGCTCGCATCGCGCGCGGGAACCAGCAAGGCATCAGCATCGCCGCCATAGGGAACAGGCCCCAGCGCGCCCTGCAAGACAAAATCCTCTCCCGCGGGCGAGACAGCAGGCACCTCGGCCGGCTCGTGTTCGAAAGGCGAGAGCGCCAGCGGCCCGGACAGGATGACAGCGCCTGCCGCCGCTCTCGTGAGCCAGGCATCGCACTGGGCAGACGAACCGAAGCGCGCCAGCGGCATGGCCCCCAGAACCGTGGCCGCGAGCAACGGCAATGCCGCCACATGCCGGCCCTGCTCCTGCAGGACGGCGCAGAGACCTGCGAGCCCAAGCCCGCTGCCGCCCGCATCCTCGGGCAGCGCAACGCCCACCAGACCCGCCTCTGCGAGCATCGCCCACACGCCCTCGTGCCAGCGGATCTCGCCGCGATCGAAGCGCTTCAGCGCTGCATCATCGACCTGCTCGGACAGGATCTGCGCGGCCAGTTCCTGCACCGCGCGCACGTCCTCGGATACTGAAAACTCCATCTCAACTCTCCTTGCGGATGCGGAAGAGGGGCAGCGTGTAGCCTTCCTCGACCTCGCGGAAAACTACCTCGACCGGCGTGCCGATCTCAACATCCCCGGGCTTCGCATCGACCAGTTGGGTCACCAGGCGGGTGCCCTCCTCCAGCTCGACCAGCAGCACCGTGTTGGGATAATCGAAGGGCGGAATCGGGGGGTGGTGCATGACCACGAAGCTGTAGACGATGCCACGCCCTGAGCTCTCCAGCGTGTCCCACTCGAGGGACTGGCAGGACGGGCACATCGGCCCCGGCGGGTGGCGCAGCACCCCACAGGCCTTGCAGCGCTGGACCAGCAGCTTGCCCGCGCGCACGCCGTCCCAGAAAAACTTCGTGTCGTAGCTCTCGGCCGGACGAAAGCGGCTGATCTTCGGTGGCTTGGCCGGTGCGGCCACCGCAGGCTCGCCAGCCCGCTCATGGGCGCGGTATTTGAAGAGACGAAAACGCATGTCGCCGATCTTCTCGCCGCTCTGGTCCCAGTACTCCTCGAGCTCCGTGACGAAGTACCCGACGCCAAGCGCCGTAGTCTTTTGCGGCGACACCGCCTCGATGCGCGAGGTGTGGTGTATGCGATCACCGGGCCGCAGGTACCGGTAATAGGTTTGCTCGCAGTTGACCGCGACTACGGCCGGGTAGCCGTGAGATTCGAGAAACTCGAACACCTCGAAAGGCTCGCGCGTGTCCGAGCCCGTGGCCCACTGCGAGGTCGCACCGCGCATGGTCCAGGCCTGCATCATGGTCGGCGGGGCGACGATGCCGCCATGCACGGATTTCTCCGCGAGCGCGGGATCGGTGTAGACGGGGTTGGTGTCACCCATCGCCTCGCACCAGTGCCGGATCATGGCCTGGTTGACCTCGTCCCAGCTGTTGTAGGGGCCGCAGGGGCGGCCGAGATATTGCTGAAGCTGCGCGTCGATATCACTCACGACAAACCGTCCTCCGGTGTCTGTGTCAGGTCTCGGCCTTGAGTGCATCACGCCGGGGGCGTCGCATCTCGGCCAGCTTGGCCGCGTGGCGCAGGCGCGCCGGCGGCGGATTTTCCAGGAACAGGGCCCGGTGGAACATCACCGTCACCCATTCCGCCATCTGTTCTTCGTCGAGCTCGACCTCGCGCACGGCGGGTGACTTGACGATGTAATACTCGGTCAGCAGATGCTCGCCGATACCGGCCAGGATCCGCGTCACCAATCGGGCCTCAGCATCGCCGAGCCCGGCCGCCGGAAACAGCCGCGGCATCGCGCGCACCAGCAACTCGAGGCGCCGGAAGTAACTCACGCGCCAGATCTCGCCGAACTCGGGCACCTCGTCTCCCACCTGCACCATGCAGCGCATGATGCCCGGGTAGCGCGAATAACTCTGCACCACCAGCAGGTTGTGCGCGAGGCTGCGCCCGTACCAATCGCCTTTTCCCACCCCCCGCTCGATCGCCTCGAGGTCCTCGAAGCGGGCCATGAAGTCACGCAGCACTTCGATAGTGGCGGTCTTCAGATCGGGGAAATAGTGGTGGAAAAGCCCGGTGGCCACGCCGGCCTCCCGGGTCACATCCGTCACCCGCATCTGCCGATAGCCCTCGCGCTCCAGTACCCGGGCGGTGGCCTCTTTCAATCGCGCCCGCGCCAGCTCACCACGGGCGCTGTGCAGGACGCGTGCTGCACGCGCGAGCGGTCGTGCCACCCTTTCGGGCACGGCAGCCGTATCGGCTTGCTTGCGGGTTGCATTGGGCATGCGCGGCATTCTTATTGAATTTGAATCCAATTTCAATATGATGGGCGCAAGCCACAGCGGAGAGAGTCCCATGCACGTCGACTACACCGATTCCCAGAAGGCCCTGCGCCGCGAACTGCGCAGCTATTTCAGTGATTTGATGACCCCCGAAATCCGCGAAGAGACCCGCGGCAATGAAGGCGGCGCGACCTACAAACGCGTAATCCGCCAGCTCGGCAAAGACGGCTGGCTCGCGCTCGGCTGGCCGCGGGAATACGGTGGCCAGGGCCGCCCGAGTTCGGAACAGCTGGTGTTCTTCGAGGAGGCGCAACTTGCCGAAGTGCCCCTGCCCTTTGTGACCATCAGCACGGTGGCCCCGGCGCTGATCGCGCTGGGCTCGGACGAACACAAACAATTTTTCCTGCCGCGGATTGCTGCGGGCGAGTTGCACTTCGCCATCGGCTACACCGAGCCGGGCGCCGGCACCGATCTCGCCGCCCTGAAAACCAGCGCCGTGCGCGATGGCGATGATTACCTGATCAACGGCAACAAGATCTGGACCAGCAGCGCCGAGGCCGCCGACTACGTCTGGCTCGCCGCACGCACCGACCAGGACGTGCAGCCGCCGCACAAGGGCATCAGCATCTTCATGGTCGATGCCACGCTGCCAGGCTTCAGCTTCACGCCCATCCGCACCGTCGGCGGCGTTCGCAGCAACGCCAGCTACTACGACAACGTGCGCGTGCCGGCCTCGATGATTGCCGGCCCGCTTAACGGCGGCTGGAAATTGATCACCTCGCAGCTTAACCACGAGCGCGTGGGACTTGCCGCGATCGGTGTGCAGGGCTGGGGACTTCTGGCCCGTACACTCTCCTGGGCGCAGGAGACGGTAGTCGGCGGCAAACGCGTAGTGGAGCAACCGTGGGCACAATCAGCGCTCGCCGAGGTCTACGCCCGGCTGGAGGCGATGCGTCTCATGAACTGGCGCATGGCCTGGCAGCTCGACACCGGCGAGCCGGATCCCGCCTTCGCATCAGCCATGAAGGCCTACAGCACCGAGTGCCTGGTTGCGGTAGACAAGCTGCTGCTCGAGGTCACGGGAATGGCTGGCGGCTATCGCCGCGGGAGCCCCGGATCGGCACTGGCCGGCGATCTGGAGCAGCACTACCGGAAGTGCCAGATCAATACCTTCGGCGGTGGCGTCGCCGAAGTCATGCGCGATCTGGTGGCCCAATTCGGCCTCGGGATGTCGGCCTACAATCGCCGCTGACGCCGCGTTCAGCGTGCAGCAGCGCGGGCAAAGCGCTGCTGCACGGCCAGTCCGCCCAAGATCAGGAACAGGCCAGGCAGCGTGCTGGGAGCAATAGGTTCGCCCAGCACCAGAGCTATCGGGAGCAGCGCCAGGAACGGCGTGACGAAAACGATGTTGCTGACGCGCGCGGCATTGGCAGACAGCATGAGCGCACGCTGCCAGAACACGAAACTGAGACCCATCTCGAAAACCCCGGACCACACGGCGCCCAGAAATCCTGTTCCCAGCGGGATCCGGAAATCCGCCAGCATGGCGCAGGCCATGGCGCTCGCCGGTAGCGCGTAGCAGAAACTGAGGAAAACCCGGCACAGCGGATCTTCCGCCATACGGCTGTTGCCGATCCAGTACAGCGCCCAGACGAGGGTCGAGGCAAGCGCCACGCCCATGCCATCCCAGCGGATCGCGCCGGTCGCGGCATCGGCGGAGCCAAGCGAAATCACCACCACGCCAACATAGGCGATCAGCCCGGCCACCGCCTCAGCGATGCCGATGCGCTGCCCCAGCAGCGGCACCGCTAGCACCGAGAGCGCAATGGCCCAGGTGTAATTGACCGGCTGCGCGACCTGCGCAGGCAGGATGTCATAGGCCTGGAACAGCAGCAGGTAATAGCCCACAGGATTCATCAAACCAAGCCCGAGGCAGCGCAGGTGTGTGCCGCGCGGAAGGCGAGCCAGCGCGTGCAGACGTCCGCTCGCGGCAAGCAGCATCGCGAGCACCAACACGGCCACGGCATTGCAGACGAACAGGAGCTGCGCGTAATGCAGTTCTGCCAAGGCGAGTTTGAAAGCCGTCGAGACGGTCGCCCAGCAACAGACCGTAAGCCAGGCGTAGCCGTAAGCGCGCCGTTGCCGGGCCTGCGCGGGATCCAGCGCTGCAGCCATGGCACCAGGCCCGGCAGAGACTCAGGCGGAGTCGCGCACCGCGATCAGCCGCGCGTAGAAGGGCTCGAGTTCTTCGGGGGCATGAACGTAGGCATGGTGTTCGAATTCCATCACCGTGACGCCTGCCGCAAGCAACTCCGGAATCGCGTCGATCGACTCTTCCAGACTGCAGCGACCATTGGCATCCCAGTTCATCGGCACGTGGGCGCGCACCTGTAGGGTGGCGGGATCGCGGCCGGCCTTTTCGTAGGCGTTGCGGATGACGGCAACGCCGTTGCGGATGTACTCCGTGCTGGTGGATATCGGGATCCAACCCACGCCAAGTTCCGCGATACGCTGGGCCTGGCGCTCGGTGGGCTGCACGCCATACCACAGCGGAATGCCCTTGGCGGCCGGAAACGGTGTGCTGTAGATCCGCGAGAAATTCACCGTCTTCGAGCTGAAGGTGGCGGGGGCCTCGCGCCAGAGCAGCTGCATGGCGCGGGCGCCATCGTCGAGCATCGTCCAGCGCTGATCGAAATCGAGTCCGGAAGCCTCGTACTCCTCGCGCTGCCAGCCGGTGCCGATGCCGAGCTCGATGCGTCCGGGCGCCAGGCTGTCCAGCGTGGCGAGGGTCTTGGCCAGCAGCACGGCCGGGCGCAGCGGGGAAATCAGCACGCCGGTGGCGAGCCTCACCTGCCGGGTACGCACCGCGATGGCGGTAAGCATGGTGAGCGGCTCGAACCAGGGGGCGATCGGCGGCAGCGGGAACGGACCGTAGGGGTAGCGATCGGTGTTCTCGCCCATCACCACGTGGTCGGTGAAACACACCTGATCGATGCCGGCGGCATCGGCGAGTTCGGCTGCCTTGATGTAGCCGCGGGCATCGCCTTCGAACATGTTGTGCAGGCCGAACATGCCCAACGCTATCTGGAACTTCGCCATTTGCCGTCCTCTCTCTGGTGTGACAACCACGCCCGGTGCGGGCGCGGGAAAATTCAGTGGGCCGCCGCGGGCCGCTGTCCGCCGCATAGGATATCGGTCACCCGTTCGGTGTCCATGTATTCCTTGAGGCGCAGCACCAGACCGTCCCGGAACTCGAACAGGAAGTGGTACTGGTTGGTATAGAGCTTGCCAGATACATGCTCGCCCCGCGACTCCGCCTCGACCGCGACGCGCTCGCCTTCGGCGGTCATGGCGAGGATGCTGAATGCGATACCGTGGGGAAAGGCCTCAAAGATACGCCCGCTCGCCTCACGGATCTGCGCCTTGCTGAAGGTGCCGGATATCAGGGTGCCGCCCGAGGTCCACACCGCCCCATCCTCGGCGTACGCATCAACGATAGCCGCCGAATCACCCGCGTTCATGGCAGCGAAAAAGTGCTCGACAAGGGCTTTGTTGCGATCTTCGGTGCCCATGAAACCTACTCCGGTTGCGGCGGCGTAGCGCACTATAGTCGCCACCGGCCAGGCTTGGCCAACGGGGCAGCCCGCGCTTTCCCGGCAGGCTCCGAGCAGGCAGAATGCAGCGGTTCCACTCCGGGCGGAATCTGCCTTGCCGCCGCCGGGTCGCAAGCGGGAACCGAGCGGTTAGGGCTCCGTCCAAACTCCGGCACACAGCCACGGAGGCACGCGTGAAAATGGGATCGCTCACAGTCCTGACCACGGTCGCGCTGTCGCTATGTCTCACCGCGGCACGCGAGGCGGGCGCGGAGGAAACCGCAGTGGATGCCGCCGCCAAAACAGCCCCTGCCGCCGTCAGCACGCCCGCGACGCCAGCTGTATCGGAGCCCATCGTCAGCGGTGCTGCCGCCGCGGTACAACCGCCAACGACACCGACGGCAGGCGCCGGCGCAACAACCGCTAGCAACCAGCCGCCCACCACGCAGACCGCAGGCATCAGCGCGACGCCCGCGGGGAGCCAGCCGCCAGCAGAGGATCCTCCTCCGCCCACGCCCGGGCAGCAGCGCTTTCTCGATGCGGTGCAATCACTGGAGGCAGAAGGTGGCGCTTATGACGCCGGGCTCGCGGAGCAACTGCTCGGGCTGGGCGCGTCCTACCAGGCGGCCGGCCGGCATACGGAGGCCGCCGGAGCACTGTCGCGCGCAGCGCATATCGTCCGGGTGAACGAGGGCCTGTACAGCATCTCGGACCTGCCAATCCTCGAGCGCCTGATCGAAAGCTACTCCGCCCTCGGCGAGTGGGACGGCGTGGGCTCCAGCTACCAGCAGATGTTCCAGATCCACCGCCGCAATTACGGCGACAACGACGTCCGTATGCTGCCCGCGCTGCAACGGCTCTCGGCCTGGCACCTGAGCGCCTATCTGGCAGACGTGGGCGAGAACCCGATCAACCACCTCGAAGCCGCACGCAACCTCTACGAATCCTCGCTGGGCATCCTGCGGGGCGCACCTGCAGGCCCGAACCGGCGCCTCGAAGAGACACTCCGCGAGAGCGCAATCGTCGACTACTACCTCGCCTCCTACGTACCCGCCGACGGCGGCGGGACGTCCTTTTCCGCAGGCCCTTCAAGCCGGGAGCAGGCTGGACCGGCCTACGCGCTGATGGGTTTCACCTCGGGGCGTGATGCGCTGGCGCGCGTGGTGGAACTGCGCAAGCAGGATCCTTCTACGAGTCCGCTCATGCGCGGGCAGGCGGTCGCGGAGCTCGGTGACTGGCACCAACTGTTCAACCGACGCCAAACGGCAATCGACATTTACAAGGAGGCCTGGACACAGGCGGCCGCAGACAGCTCCAACGCAGCCGTCAACCAAATCTTCGGTCAGCCGATAGCACTACCGGTGCTTCCCGACGGACTGGCAACACTCGCGGATGCGGGCGTAGCCCCGGGTGGCAAAGAGACCTTGATCACCGTGGCCTTTGCAGTCAGCGAACGCGGCCTTGTCGAGGATATCCGTATCGTGGAACCGCAACCGTCTGCCAACATCACCCCGCCTGAAAAAACCGAAACCGCTGACACCAAGGCCGCCGCGCAAGTAGACGCCGATACGCAAACCCCCGAACAGAAGGCGGCAACGCTGCAGGTAGAGAAACTCCGCAAGCGACTGCGCGCCACGCGTTTTCGCCCGCGCTTCGAGGCTGGACTACCAATGCCTACACCCGATGTCACCTATTCCTACAGGTATTCACCGTGAAACATCGCGCCCCGCTCGGGCTGCTGGCGGTTGTGCTGCTCGCCCCATTGAGCGGCTGCAAAACCACCTCGTCCAGCAGCCAGCCTCCATCTGCACAGATGCCTTCGAGCAGCAGCTCCATGCCCTCGAGCAGCTCCTCGTCCTCCAGC
>CAJADV010000298.1 GCA_903938575.1 uncultured Gammaproteobacteria bacterium | reverse complement strand
ATGGGGATCATCCTGCTGGCGATCCACTCGATCTTCAGCCAGATGAGCGTTTTTCACGCCAACGCGCTGCGCAACGTCACGGTGTCTTTGATGACCCTGATCGGGATACTCGTCTTCGCAAGCGCCGGGCTGGTGCGCTGGGTGCCGTCTTTCGCGATGATGGGCGGCGCCATAGTGGGTGGTTATGGCATGGCGCAGGTGGCCCGGCGCGTGCCGCCGCATCTGGTGCGCAATGGCATCCTGTGCTGGTCGGTGGCGCTCACTGTGTACTCGTTCTGGCACTACCGCTGAGACCTGTTCCTCCGGCTTCTCGGGGCAGCTTAGAATTCGCGCAAGCCGCGCCGGATCCGGCCGCGAAAAGCCCGTCGCTTGAGAGTTGCTGCTAAGCCATGAGCCCTGCCTCCACGCGCATCGGCGAGATCTCGTTCTGGTATACCGATATCGGTATGCCGGCGCGTCGCCCGGCGCTGGCCGGTGACACCACCGCGGATGTCTGCATCGTGGGTGCGGGTTATACGGGTCTGTGGGCCGCGTACTACCTGAAGCGTGCGCAGCCCGGGCTCGATGTGCTGGTGGTCGAGAAGGAATTCGCCGGCTTCGGGGCCTCCGGACGCAATGGCGGCTGGCTCACCGGCGGATTTGCCTGGAACCACGCGCGTTACCAGCAGGGCAGCACCGAGGCCGGTGTGCGGGCGATGGTCCACGCGATGAACGGCACTGTCGACGAGGTGATCGGCGTGGCCGAGGCCGAGGGCATCGAGGCCGATATCCTGCGTACCGATGAACTGATGGTGGCCACCAATCCTGCGCAGTTCGAGCGCATGGCCGCCGAGGTGAAGCATCGCCGCCATTGGGGCGAGGAAGAGCGGGTCTGGCAGATCGGCGCCGATGAGGCGAGGTCGCGCGTCGCCGTGCCGGGTGTACTGGGGGCCATGATCGTCTCGCGCGTGGCGCGTGTGCAGCCCGCCAAACTGGTGCGTGGGCTGGCCGATGTGGTGGAACGCATGGGCGTGCGCATCGCCGAGGGCACCACGGTCACCGCTATCGACAAAGGACGCCTCAGCACGGATCGCGGCAGCGTGATAGCGCCGCTTATCCTGCGCTGCACGGAGGGTTTTACCGCCACGCTGCCCGGGTCCCGACGCGAGTGGCTGCCACTCAATTCGGCGCAGATCGTCACCGCCCCCCTGCCCGATCAGGTGTGGCGCGAGATCGGCTGGGGCGCGCACGAACTGTTCGGTGACTTCGACAACGCCTACTGCTATTGCCAGCGCACGCGCGACGGACGCATCACGGTGGGTGCGCGTGGCGTGCCCTACCGCTTCGGTTCTGCGATCGACACCAACGGTGAGCCAGACGCCGAGACCATCCGCCGCCTGACCGAAACCCTGTACCGGCATTTTCCGTCGGCAAAACCTTTTGGTATCGATCACGCCTGGTGCGGCGTACTCGGGGTGCCGCGAGACTGGTGCGCCACCGTCGGTCTGGATCCGCGTACGGGCATCGGCTGGGCGGGAGGTTATGTGGGCGTGGGCGTCTCAACCGCGAACCTCGCCGGTCGCACGCTCGCCGATCTCGCGCTCGGACGCACAACTGAGCTCACTGCACTGCCATGGGTGAACAGACGCGTCCGGCAGTGGGAGCCCGAACCCCTGCGTTGGCTGGGGGTACACGGCATGTATGCACTGCTGCGCAGCGCCGACCGGCGCGAGCAAGCGAGCGCCGGTCGCCCTTCACGGCTCGCGGCTTTGGGTAACTGGATCACGGGGCGCTGATTGGCGGCGCGCTGACGCAGGCTGCCTCAGCGTTGTCTGTGTCAGGCTTGGGGCTCCAGGATCCGCACCGGCTCTGCCTTCACCACGAAATAGCTCGGACAGTCATAGCGCTGGATATCCCGCGCACTCACGGGGAATGCACCGCAGTTCGACAGACGCCTGAGAGGCGAGGTGTAGATGCCGCACTGGAAGATACCGCCGCCACGTGGCTCCAGGAAGACACAGCGATGGTTCATGCAGCAGTTGCCGCACTGCACGCAGTGGCCGCTGATTTCCACCGGGGCCTCGCTGGCGGGCACGCCGAGAACGGTACCGAAGAAAATATCTGCGGGGCCCTCGCGTACGGCGCGGAGATGGATCGCAAATTTTCGCAGCGTTCCGGCGTAATCGAGCACGTAGCGACGATTGAGGAACGCGATGCTCGCAAGAAGAGGCAGCAGCGGCCACAGGAACCAGAAAGTTCCTACGGCCACCCCTGAGGCGAAGCGTGCCAACAGCTTACGCAAATCACTGAACTCCCTAAACGGTTGACGAATTATGCCGGCACCATCAGACGGCGCCCGTCCGGGCGGCCGACAGTCTAGCTCTATTTTTGGTCGCAGCAGTCTTGCGGTACTTCCCGGGCAAGAATGGACGATTGCCGTGACGGGCTTATTACATAGCCCCTTTCGCTGCATAGGCCTCTGCCTGTTCCATCACTCGCAGCACATTGCCGCCCATGATCTTGGCGAGGTCGGCCTCGGACATGCCGCGGCGCAGCAGTTCCTCGATCAGGTTGGGGAAGCCCGAGACGTCCTTCAGCCCCTCTGGCAGTGAATCGCCCACGCCGTCGAAATCCGAGCCGAAACCCACGTGATCGACGCCCGCTATCTTCACGGCGCGCTGCACGTGGTCCGCCACATCGCTGACGTGCGCATACGGGTAGGGGAAGCGAGCGCGGTAGAGCGCCTCGAAGGCCTTGCCTTTTTCCTCGGTGAAGTTCTTGTCCTGGAGTGTCGTGAAGGCTTTGAGCGCCGCCGCCTCCCGCTTGCTCCAGGCGCCCGCCTCGGCGGTGAGGAAGAAACTCCCGAAACTGATCATGATCACGCCGCCCTTGTCGGCGAGCGCGCGCAGCATCTTGTCATCGACATTGCGCTCGAGTCCGGGCGTGAAGTGTCGCAGCGAGGAATGCGAGGCGATCACGGGGACTGCCGATATTTCGAGCGCGCGGTAGAAGGCCGCATCCGATACGTGCGAGATGTCGACCATGATCCCGAGCCGGTTCATCTCGTGCACCACCTGCTCGCCGAAGGCGCTCAAGCCCTGCCAGATTTTCACCTCGTCGTAGGAGGAGTCGGCGATGTGGTTTGACTTGGCGTGCGCAAGCGTGATGTAGCGGATGCCGCGATCACGAAAATGGACGAGGCTCGCGAGATCGCCCTCGATCGGGGCGCCGTTCTCCATGCCGAGCGGCAGCGAGATGCGTCCCGCAGCGTGGTTGGC
Organism: uncultured Gammaproteobacteria bacterium; assembly: GCA_903938575.1. GTDB lineage: Bacteria > Pseudomonadota > Gammaproteobacteria > Pseudomonadales > UBA5518 > UBA5518. Next base: position 10,240 of record CAJADV010000298.1, on the reverse strand, counting down.
GCGGATATCGGCCGCGCTGCGCGCAAGGGCAAAATGTTCTGGCGCGCGCTGCACTATCGCCTCCACCTGGTCGATCAGGGTATCGGCAAGCGCGCGTGCGCCGGCGCCTTCGAGATCCGAGGGAATGTAGATCGACATGAAAGGTGCCGAGAGCCCGCCCGCCACCGCGCGCGGGTAATCGAAATTGCCGCCCGGTGCTGCCGCGCCCACGTCCGCCCATTGCTTGTGCAGCCTGGTGGGCAGGTCGACATGCCCGTCGACCAGTGGGTAACGCTTTGCGATGGCGGTGGCCTGCTCGTGCAGGTCGGCGGCCAGGGAGGGCGCAGCCAGCAGGATGCTTGTCATCAGCAGAACGGCAGTGCGCAGAGTGTTCATCGCGTGGGGTTTCCTTGGAGGCATGTCAGGGGGGTAGGTAACGCCGTTGTGCCCGGGGGTTCAGGCGAGCGTCGTGATCGTGATGCCATGCGGCTGTTTGCGCTCACGTTGCCGCGACCAGGCTGCCAGCCGCAACAGCCACGCCAGCAAACCGAGCCAGTAATACACCGTGTCGGTCCACTGCACGTCGTTCAGATCGTAGATCTCGAACCAATAGGTGCTCCAGCTCTCGCCCCAGAGGAAATAAATCCCCACGGTGTGGAGTGTCCGCCAGTGTGCCGGAGACAGCAACCGCCGCCCGCGTGCGAATGAGGTGAGCGTCATCGCGCCGAGCAGGATGTAGCCGGGTATCTCCTCTGCGAGTGCGTAGGGGCTGTACTGCATCTCGAGGTACCACTCGCGATGAGCCAGTACCAGCCACAGGATGAAAAGCAGCTGCCAGGCCATGCCTGCGGCATAGCACAACCCGATTATCCGCCGGTGTTGCAGTAACCAGCGGCTCGCCGGGCCCGGCCACAGCACGGCAATCGCGGAGGCGCTGAACGCGAGATAGAGCCACGGCACTGAGAAACGCACCGAAACGGCAATCAGGTGCGAGATGGCGGCCGCGGAGGAAAGATCGGACTCGCGCATCGATATGACCATCGCCGCTGCCGTGAGCGCAGTCACCAGCGCGAAGAAACCCCATTGGCCGGTGGCGGCGCGGCCAAGGGATGACGGCATCCATGTTTTCATCGGAAGATGCCTCCTGATTCGTTTCTTCCCGCCCCTTCGGGCGACATCGGAGGGTTCCACATGGTACGCGTCGATGCCCCTGCGCGCACCGCGACCCGACGCTGGCTGCTCCGGGTCATCAGTACCTCTCTGGCGGCCGCTGGCGTACTGATGATCGCGACGGCCCGGCAGTGGGGCCCGCCCGCTGTCGCTCTGTTCGACGGTTCGGGCATCCTGCCCCAGTTCGCCACCAGCGTGCCCTTCTGGCCGCTCATCCCGATTGCACTGGGTGCGTGGTTCTGGCCCTCGCGCCGTGGCTGATCACCATGCGTAGCCCACGCTCATGATGTAGGCGCTATCGGTTTTCTTCGCCTCGCCCGAGGGCTTGTTGTCGTAGTCGATGTTGTACTGGACCGTGGCGTTCAGGTCTTCGATCAAGGGGAAGCGCAGGCCCGTCTGTGACTGCCACAGGAAATCCTTGGGATCTTCCACGCTCACCAGTCCCTCGTGCACGTGGAAGAACTGGGTGGTGGTGCCGAAGAGGAAGCGGTCGTAGCGCAGCGCCCAGCGGCCGGCCGCGTAGCCCTCGTCCTCGCCCTCGTCGAAGTCCTCGTTCACATAGGTGAGACCGCCTTCCAGAGCGAGGTTCTGCAGTGCCGACTCGAAGAACTGGTAGCCCGATCCCACGCCGAGCGTGGCCCGCAGGTTGAGATCCTTGAAGCGGTCCTCCTCGAAGCTGGTGTTCGTATAGCCGTACCAGCGCTTCGAGAAAAAGTGGTCGTACTTGAGATAGGCCCCGTTGTTCCGGGCTGTTTCTTCGCCGTTCTCGTCTTTCTGTTCGCCCATCGCCCCGACCGTGAAGCGGTTGTCGATGCCGCGCGCGACAGCCTCGACGTCGTACATCAGCTGGCTGTTGTCGGTGTTGCCACGGTTGGCCGAGAAACCCAGGTTGGCACGGCCGCTCATGCTGAGCCCCTCGCCCGTCACCTCGGGCGGCGGGTTGATGTAGGCCACGTCGGCGAGTGCGATTGGCGCGGTCGTGATGATCTCGCCGGAGCGCAGCACCACGGTGGACTCGCCAGCGGCCTTGGCCTGCGCTTGCATCACGGTGCCGTCTCGCAATTTGAAGCGGGCATTGCCGGTGGTTTCCAGCGAGGCTACTTCGGTCCACTTGATCGGTATCTTGCCGGCGTAGCTGGTTTCCAGCGTGAGTACATCGCCCTGCAAGCTGATGACCGTGCCGCTCAGGCGGTCGCCGCTCTTCATGACAAGGGTGTCAGCCAGTGCGATCTGGCTGCCGCTGAGGGATAAAAACAGGGTTGCGAGGAGGGTTCGGGTGAATCGCATTGTTGTTGCTCTCCGTGGTTGGCGCCTGCATTTTAGACTGTGGCACCGGCGGGTCTTCAATCCCCCTCGAACACGTGGTGCTGCAGTGTGGATCTCCGCGTTGCAGCCCGGGCGCAGTGACGGGTATCGTTCCGGTGCCGCAATCCTTCCACGCGCCGAGAGGTCGAGATGCCAGTCCCGGCTGCCGCTGAGAGTCGCCGCAGCCCGGGCACGGCGCAGCGTTCACCACGCATGGGCTATTCCAGTCCGTGGCAGGGATACACGCCATGAAACGCGTCACGGCGATCGACTCGATCAGGGGGCTGCTGCTGGCGTGGATGGCCATCGACCACTGGGGTGGGCCTATCTCGGCCCAGCTCTACCAGCGCTTGGGATTCTGGACGGCGGCCGAGGGGTTTTTCCTCATCTCGGGTTATGTGGCCACCCAGGTGGCGTTGGAAAAGCCCGATCCCCGCGCATGGTTTCTGCAACGCAGCTGCGTGGTGTGGAAGTGGCATCTGCTGGCGCTCGCCCCGATGGCCGTTTTGGCACTGGCGCTGCCCGCGTTTGGCTGGCGGCCCCTGCCTGGGCTCGAAGCCGCGCAGTGGTTGCGTGAACTGCCGGGTGCGGCCGCGCTTGTACACCAGCCAGACTACCTCGACGTGTTGCCGCTCTACGTTGTGTTGCTGCTTGGCGCCGGGTTGCTGGTGCCGGGTCTGGCCCTGCGCTGGCCCCGTCGCGCCCCAGCCTGCGTGTTTGGCGTGTCATTGATGCTCTGGCTAGCCGGACAATTCGGCGCAACAGGATTGATGCGTGCACTGCTCTTGCCCGGTTGGATGCGGATGGGTTTGTTCGATCCGCTGGGCTGGCAGCTGCTGTTTTTCGTCGGCGTCAGCCTTGCGCTGCTGCGCCGGCAGGGCGAGGTGATCGGTGGCGGGATATGGCGCGGCACCGTGCGGCTTGCTGCAGTGCTGGCGGTAGCATTTTTCTGCTGGCGCAACGGTCTTTTCGGCCTTGAGCCCTTGACGGATGAATCCGTCTGGATCTCCCGCGCCCGGCTCGGCCCGCTGCGGGTGATGTCCTTCGCGGCTGCGGCGGTCGTGGTCGTCGAGATCATCCGGCGCTGGCCGCGCGCACTGGACTGGGCGCCTACGCGTTTTCTCGGACAGCACTCGCTCGCGGTGTTCAGCCTGCACTTGCCGTTGATCTACGTGTGGCATTTCCGCCCCCAACCTTACCCGTGGTTGGCGCAGGTGCTGGTGCCATTGCTGATGCTCGGCTGGTTGTTCGTGGTGGCGTGGATCCATGCCCGCGCGACGTCAGTGCCCGCCGCGGCCCACGCTGGCCCCGTGCGTCGGGCCCATCTGTCCTGAGTCCAGTACGGCGGCCAGTGCGCCGCAGGAGTATCCCCACATCGACACGCGCGGCTACGTTCACTACGGCAAGACCACCGGCTTTCGCGATCTGGGCGACCTCGACGTAGCTGCGCTGCAGCAGCGCGTTGCAGGGCTCGATGAAGACTGCTGGCGGCGCCACGACGAGGCCAAACCCAACCGCTTCGACTCTCTGGGCGGCACGCAGCACATCGTGATGAAATTCGTGCACAAGGTGGCCGTGCCCACGGAGTACTACGCGCTCCCCGCCTGGGCCGAGTGGGAGCCGCTGGTGCAGCCGGTTCTGGATGCGGTGGCGGCGCGGCTTGAACTCGTAGCGGCCGAGGTGCCGCGCGTGATGCTGGCCCGCCTGCCCGCCGGTGGCGAGATCACGGCGCATCGCGATGGCGGACGCTTCCCCGCCTTCTGCCGGAAAGTGCATGTGGTGCTGGCTACCAATCCGGCGGTCGAGTTCTATGTGGATCCCGAGTGGCGTCACGTGCCGCCGGGGCGCGGCTTCGAGGTGAACAACAACCTGATGCACGCGGTCCGCAACGATGGCGCCACCGCGCGCACGCACCTGATTTTCGAGATCTTCGAGACGCCGCTGGATCTGCGCCGGCACGATTACGTGGGCGCGCGGGTGGTGTAGCGGTTCAGGAAGAGCTTGGCCCGGCGACGGCTCCGCTGGCGCGCCAGAGCACGTCGGCAACGCGAGCCGCCACCTCGGCATCACCCTGACCGTCCCAGAGTTCCGCGGCCCAGTCGCCCACGAATATTGCCGTTATGGCGGGAACACCGAGCGCGTCACTTACGTCCAGCCACTCGGATATCCGCCCGGGACCGTCAGCGATGCGGATATAGCCGTTGGACGAAGCGGGCCACCAGCGCTTCGCAAAAACCATCGCGGCTTTTTCCACGCGACCCACGGTCATCAGTTCGAGTGCCTCACGCTGCGCTGAAGGCAGCTCCGGCACAAAACGTGGTGAGTTGTCCTGCAGCACCGCCGCCGGCACCGTCACGATCACGGCATCAGCCTGCAGCGTGCCGGTGGCGTGGCGCACGCTGGCGCCGTGCTCGCTCCATGTGATCTCGGCCACCGCGGTATTCAGTCGCAGATCAATGTCCCCGAGCAGCGAGCGCAGCACCGCGCCGTAGCCCTCCACGATCCAGCGATCGCCGGCGCCCACACCCGCCTCGAAGCCAAGGCGCGCTGAGAGTTCGCCGAGCGGTGCGCCGGTATCCAGAAAAACCTCTGCATCCACCACGTACTGCACGGTCTCACGGTCGAAGGGTGCGGGTGAGGCGAGCAAGGCGTCCACGATGCCGGCAAGCGGCAGGTCGCGTTCGCGAGTAGCGCGCTCGGCCATCCCGCGAAGCCGCCCCATCACCGCTTCGGTGGTCGCGCTGTCCAGCCCGGCCGGCGCGGAGCCCAGCTGCAGGGGGTCGTGGAAGTCGGTGTCGACCAGCCGGCAGCCGATGGCCTGCGCGATCGGGGCCAGCGTGTTGCGCGCGCCTTGCTGCAGCCAGTTGCCGCCCAGCTCCAGCACGCAGGGCGTGTTGCCTGCGTGGTCTGTTGGCGTCAGGTTCACGGACCATGTCCGGCCGCCGATCCGGTCCCGCGCCTCCAGAAGAACTGTGTGTATGCCGGCATCCTGCAGCGCGCGTGCCGCACCGATGCCCGCCGCGCCCGCACCGATCACGATCACCGAGCGCACTTCTTGCCCGATGCACCAGCGCGCCGCGCGCAGCCCTTCCTCGAAGGCCCCATGCACCATCCCCGCCTGGTCAGGGTGAGAGGCCTCTCCCGCAAGAATCACGCGCCCGAAGGGCACTCCGAGCGCGGCACGGGTGGCGGGCGTGCCCCCGACCCGTAGCAGGCTCCAACCGCCGCGCGAGAATGGATCATCGCGCCAGCGTGATACGGCCGCTGAGAGCGGCCGGGCCGGGGCTCTCATGGGGTGGTTTGCCGAAGGGTCTCGGCGATCGTGTCGAGTGTGCGATCCACCAGCGGGGAGTCCTGGATGGGGAGCAGGAAAGAGATTTGCAGTTCATAGGCGAAGAGCTTGCGCGACTTCTCCCACACGGTTGCGCCGCTGCGGTTGCTGAATATCAGCGTGCGCGACTCCTCGATGCGAGACGACAATTTGCAGCGCCGCGAACTGCCGCTGCGCGGGTCGACGTATTCGAACCAGGTGCCTACGGCTATCGCGTCGGCTTTTTGCAGGGACTCGAACATCAGTACTTCGCCGATCGGTTGTCCACCCGCGAGGGGATCGGAGCGGGGTGCTTCGCGCGGCGGAATCCCGGGTGGGGGGGAGATCCTGATGCCCGCGACGAGCGCCGGACCGGCGTGGCCCGTCTCCAGCAGCGAGCGGTGCAGGTCACGGATGAGGTCGACGCGCGCTTCCGCGTCTGCCGTATGGCTCTGCGTCTGGCCGAGGCCTGCGGTGAGCGTCGCATAAAGACTTTGGCGCGCCATCTCCGATGTCTGCTGCCGGTCGCCCGTTGGTGACCGGACGGAGTCGATGAGTTCGTCGACCACGTCGACCGAGGATGACCACTCCGGGCTGTCACTTCCCTTGCGCAGGTAAAAGAGCTGCATGACCCGCTGCCAGTCCTGAAGCAGGAAATCCACCACCGGCGCGGGCAGGTCAGTGCCATCCATGCGCGCGCGCAGCGCCCCGTAGACGGCTTCGCGGGCGGCATTGGTACGCGCGTCTGCCTCGGCTCTCTCGGCTGTGCGCCGCTCGACCTTGCGGGCCCGCAGTTCTGTCCTGGCGGCGTACTCCTGCACTCTTTCGCAGGCTTTGCGGTAGGTTTCTGTGTTGCTGTCGCTGGCGAGCACTTCTTCGGCCACAGCACGCAGTTCGGCGAGCAGCGTGTCCTGCGAATCCGTTTTTTCTGCGTCCCAGCCGAGTCCGGTACGAGCCATCAGGTCGATCAGCTGGCGGGCCGGATGCGCGGCGTCAGCGAAGAAGCTCCGCTCCTGCAACGCAAGGCGCAGGATAGGCAGTTGCAGCCGCGAGATAAGGCTCTGGATCTCCAGTGGCAGGTTGCGATCTGCGTTCACCGTGTCGAAGAACAACGTGATCAGGCTGATGGTGTCCTGATCGGGTGTGGAGAGCCTGACGTCGCCGAGTTGCGCGGAAATGCTCGTCAGTGCCTGGCGGATATCCGGCAGCTCCATGCCCGATGAGCCGAGCCAGGTCGACTGGCCCTGCAGATCCGCCACCAGCTTGATCAGCCCCTCGCTGCTCGCGACAGCCATCGAAGCGGTCGATCTGCCGCCTGGATCGATCGGTGCCGCGGGCGCTCCGCTGCCGCGCAAACCCGCCAGCCGTTCGCTGATCTCCCGCAGCGCGATCGCCGCGCTGCTTCCGGCGCCGCCTGTAGCGCTGGCGTCGGAAGCATTGCCGGGTGTGGGAGATGACTCGCCAGCCCGAGTGCGTGGGTTGCCCAGTGAGCGCGCTGAGAGATCCGGCAACACCCCGGCATCGATCAGCAGCTGATTGGCGGCCTCGTAGAGATCCTGCAGGTGGGCGAGGAGGCCAGCCTCGAACTGGCTGCACAAGGGCCGCAAAACCCGCAGCTCGTGTCCCAGCGGCGCGCAGGCACCCAGAAACGTATTGGTCAGAATCCTCGGGTCGAGTGGGATGTCATTGTCCTGTATGGGCATGGGACACAGCTGACGCAGACGTTCCTGCAAATGGGTGCGTGCCAGTTGGGTCGTGGCGCGTGCGCGCGCGCTCACACTCGCGGCGAGGACGTGCTGCTCGATGTGCTCGTGCGCAACCAATTGCAGGGAATCGGCGCTGATGCGCTGCGCGGCGGGTGTTTTCGCAGCCATCGCACCCATGCGGTCGAAGCTCGCCTGCACGCCGAGGCGGAAATCGCTCCTCACGCGGTCCTGGTGGCGGGAAAGTTCGCCCAATGCATCGAGGTAAAGCCGCTGCTCGGTCAGCAGCGGTGTCGAACCGGCGAGCTCGACGAGTGACTCCCTGCAGCCCTCCAGCACACCCGTGAGCTGCGCCGACAGGGTGTCTCCGGTGAGCCTGGCCAGCGCGTCGAGCAGGGCCGCAGAGTGGGGTTGCGGCACGCCGATATCCGCGGGGTTGTCGGTCACGGTGCAGGGGTACATCCGGATCCTGAAGCCAGTGTGGCGCAAAAACGCGCCGGCTGCCTGGGCAATGGCCCCTGCAGTGACGCCGATACACCGGGTGGCCGATACTCCGCCTCCTGGTCTTGAGGGAGCACCCGCATGAACGACTTGCTGAGCGACGAGGACATTGCATTCCGCGACACCGCCAGACGCTGGGTGGAGGCCGAGGTGCCCAAAGACTGGTGCCGCGATCTCGAGCGCCGTGAACACGAGTTCCCGGAGCTCCTGTGGCAGCGCTTGTGTGACTTTGGTGCCCACGGCATCGGCATCCCGGAGGAACTGGGCGGGCAAGGCGGCAGCATCGTCACGCAGGCGCTTTTCGCCCGTGAACTTGCGCGCACCGCCGCGGGCCTGAGCTGGGTGTGGGGCGTGACCTCCTTCAGCGGCAGCAAGGCCATCAGCTACTGCGGCTCCGAGGCGCAGCGTCGCGAGTTTCTGCCGCGGATCGCGGCGGGCAAGCTGCGCACCGCTATGGCATTCACCGAGCCTGGCGGCGGCACTGATCTGTTGGGCGGCATGCGCACCCGCGCCCGCAAGGTAGACGGCGGCTGGGTGATCGACGGCGAGAAAATCTGGAGCACTTGCGCCCACGTGGCGGATTACCTGTTCCTGATGGCGCGCACGCGCACCGAGGTGGCGAAGCGCTCTGACGGGATATCGATTTTCTTCGTGCCCCGCCGCAGCGCGGGCATCACCATCACGGAGCTCCCCAAGCTGGGGATGCGCTGCGTCGCCTCCTGCTCGGTGCATCTGGACAAGGTGTTCGTGCCCGATGAATTGCTGCTCGGCGAGGAAGGCCAGGGCTGGCGCCCCTCCACGCGCCCGCTGAACAACGAGCGGCTGGTGAATGCGGCCACCTGCCTCGGCATGCTCGATGGCGTGCTGGAAGATGCGCTGGCACATATGCGCACGCGTCAGGCCTTCGGGCGGCTGATCGGCGAGTTCCAGGCATTGCAGCACTACGTGGCCGACATGGCGATGTGGCAGGCGCAGGGCGAGCTCATGGTGCTGCACACGGCGCTCTTGCAGGCGGCGGAAAAACCGAGCGCCATGGAGTCGAACATGGCCAAGGTGCTCTGCTCTGAATATGTGGGTAAGGCGGCGGATCTGGGCATCCAGATACTGGGTGGTATGGGCTACTCCGCCGAGACCGATATGCAGCGCTACTGGCGCGATTCGCGGCTGTTGCGGATCGGGCCGATCAGCAACGAAATGGCCCGCAACCAGATCGCCGAGGGCCTGGGCCTGCCGCGGTCGTTCTGAACGCGTGCTGCTGACGCTCGCGCCTGCGGACCGCTTGGGCCTGATAGTCCGCTGCAGTCAGAGGTCGCGCGCATGGCGCGCTCTACGAGCACATCACGGCGTGCGCGCAGCAGGACCACGGTTCCGCAGGAGGTCGCGCGCATGGCGGCGTCCTGATAACACTGCCACCTTTCTGCATGGATGTAGGAGCGCGCCATGCGCGCGATCGATGTGCCCTCACCCGACCAGAAAACCCACTTCACAGGTCTGCAGGTCGCTGCTAGCCTGAGACTCCAGGTCAAGGATGACCCCCGCATGAATAACCCGACATCTCCCCTTGTCACACCAACCCGCCGCAAGGGCCACGCATCGCTTCGACGAGGTCGTGTGTCGGCGCCCGGCCAGGTGTACTTCCTCACATTTGGTACACGAGACCGACGTCCCGTCTTCCAGGACGCTGCGCCCGCCTCGACCATGGCTGCAGCCCTTGGGGGCGGGACTCTGGACGGGGCCAATCTCTTTCTCGCCTGGGTGGTCATGCCCGACCACGTGCATCTGCTGATGGAGCTCTCTGCACCCGAGTCGTTGTCTGTGGCTGTCGCACGCATCAAATCCGGTTCTTCCCGGCGGGTGAACGCGGTGTTGCAGCGTCGCGGGACGCTGTGGGCGTCGGGCTATCACGATCACGCCCTGCGCAGTGAGGAATCTCTGGAACCGGTAGTCGAGTACTTGCTCGCGAACCCGATGCGAGCGGGACTTGTGGCGAGGCCGGAGGAATACGAATTCGCGTGGTCGCGATAGCGGCGTTGACGCGAGGCGGAATGTTGGCGTGCAGTGCGCAGCGGTGGTGGGTCGCGCGCATGGCGCGCTCCTACTTGCATGCGGGGACGTCGTCGCGGCACCAGGTTTCTGTGCGCGTGACCTGGGTGCTCGCGAAGCCACCAGCACGCGAGGCTCATCCCTCGGTCGCGCGCATGGCGCGCTCCTACTTGCATTCGGGGATGTCGTCGCGGCACCAGGTTTCTGTGCGGGTGTAGGAGCGCGCCAT
>CAJADV010000297.1 GCA_903938575.1 uncultured Gammaproteobacteria bacterium | reverse complement strand
CGCACAGAAGCAAGGCAGACAGGCACCGCGCGGTGCGTCCCGAGCCGGGCAGCACCTGCAGAGGCGCCCTAGCCATCCGCAGATTCCCTGAAATGCTGGTAACCCATGCCGGTAGTCTCGACTCCGGCGCAGCGCGCGCCGACTCCGGGCACCACCGTGCCGATACGCCGGCAAGAGAGCCCCTGCGCGGCAGCCAGCCCGGCGATGGCGGCCGAGGCAGCCGCTGGCGCGGTGAAGCAAAGCTCGTAGTCATCACCCCCGGTGAGACATAGCGCCAGCGCTTCGGATAGGGGGATCGCGCCCAGCGCGCCCTCCAGGGGCAGGAGCGTGGCGTCGATCTCGATGCCGACTGCGCTGCGCTCGGCGATGTGGCCCGCATCGGCGAGCAGCCCATCCGACACATCGATAGCCGCCGAGGCCAGCCCGGCGAGGCCACGGCCAAAGGCGAGGCGCGGCTCCGGCCAGAGAAAGGCCGCGCAGGCGGGGTCATCGTCCGCCACGCCCGCCTGAAGCCGCTGCAAGCCGAGCGCCGCAAGCCCGGGACGCCCCGTGACCCACAGGCTGTCACCAACGCGTGCACCGTCTCGCCGCAATGCCCGACCGGGTGCGGCGGCACCGTGCACCTGGATGGTGATCGAGAGGGGCCCGCGCGTCGTGTCGCCGCCGACCAGCGCGATACCGCATCGTGCGGCGAGTGTGCCAAGCCCGTCGGCGAAACCGCCAAGCCAGGACTCATCGACTTCGGGCAGGGTGAGCGCCAGAGTGAACCACAACGGCCTTGCGCCCATGGCGGCCAGATCGCTCAGATTCACCGCAAGTGCCCGGTGACCGATCGCCCGGGGTGAGAGAAAAGGCGGGAAGTGCACACCGGCAACGAGGGTATCGATCGAGACCAGCAGATCCTCGCCAGGGGGCGGGCGCAAGATGGCGGCGTCATCGCCGATGCCGAGCACCACGCCCTCGGCATCCGGCGGGCTCAGACCGGCGAAGTAGCGCGCGATCAGCTGGAATTCGGAGAGCGGCATGGACGGTCAGCCGCGGGCGCGGGGCTCAGCGGCCGCCGCGGATTTCGACAGGGCGCAGCTCGCGGGCCACGCGGTCGAGTACCGCATTGACGAAGCGGTGGCTGTCGGTGGCGCCGAACTTGCGGGTGAGCGAGACCGCTTCATCCAGCACGACACGCCACGGCACATCGAGACGCTCGCGCAGCTCCCAGGTGGCGATGCGCAGCACGGCCCGTTCAACAGGGCCTAATTTGTGGAGCTCGATGTCGAGGAAGGGCGAGAAGGCGAGGTCGAGTTCGGAGGCGCAGGCCGGTACGCCGTGGATCAGGCTCTGGAAGTATTCGAGATCGGTGCCGCGGAACTCGAAATCCTCGCGGAACTGGCGCTCGATGTCACCCGGGCTGTTGCCCGAGACGGCCCACTGGTAGAGCGCCTGCACCGCATAGTGGCGAGCCTTGTGACGGCCCGCAATGAGCGCGCGGCGGGCCTCGACGCTGTCGGCCTCGGCTGCTGCGTTCACAGGCGTGCCAACAGGCTCACCATCTCGAGGGCCGAGAGCGCCGCCTCGGCGCCCTTGTTGCCGGCCTTGGTGCCAGCTCGCTCGATGGCCTGCTCGATGGTGTCGACGGTGAGAACGCCGAAGGAAATGGGGATGCCCGCGTCCATGGATGCCGCAGCCAACCCCTTGGTGCACTCACCTGCTACATGCTCGAAATGGGGCGTGCCGCCGCGAATCACGGCGCCCAGCGCCACGATGGCGTCGTAGTTGCCGCTGCAGGCGACCTTCTGCGCCACCAGAGGCAGCTCCCAGGCACCGGGGGCACGGATCAGCGTGATCCGCGAGGCAGGTACACCGTGACGGCGCAACGCATCGACCGCTCCGGCGATCAGGCTCTCGACTACGAACGCATTGAAGCGGCTGGCGATCAATGCAAAGCGGGCCTCGCCCGGGGCGAAATCGCCTTCGATGGTCTGGATCTCTGACATGCTCGCCTCGGTGTGCTGCGGCTTAAGGGGGTGCCAATTCTGCCACCAATCCCGCAGGGCGGCCATGCCGGACGAGCGGTGATCCTGTGGCCTTCTGCCGTGCGATCGCGCGGGGCGCCGAACCGCACTGGCTAAGCTCAAGAGCCCGACGAAGCAGCGTGACGGTTACTCGAAGGGCAGATACTCCACCACCTCGAGGCCGAAGCCCGAGATGGCGTTGTAGCGGATCTGCGGACCCATCACGCGCATCTGCCCGACGCCTAGACGACGCAGGATCTGCGAACCGACCCCCACCAGTGTGTGATTGCTGTTGGGAGCGCGCGCCGGCAGCGCGGGCGGGCGAGCGCCCAGTGCGACCTCTACGCTGGCGAGCCGGTGCTCGACGCTCTCAGGTTGATCGAGCAGGACGAAGACACCGGCGCCCTCGCGCGCGATTCGCTCCAGGCAACGGGCCGGATTCCAGCCCGGTGGCTGCCCCGGCACGTGGGTCCAGAGGAGATCGCGCAAGGAGGCCTGCAGATGAACCCGCACCAGCACCGGCACAGCTAGCTCAACGTGGCCCATGCTGAGGGCCGTGTGCACCGCGCCGGACTCCGGTTCGCGGAACACGCTCAGTCGAAAACTGCCCCAGGCCGTCTGGACCTCGCCTTCGCGCAGCAGCTCCACCGTCGCCTCGTTCAAGAGGCGGAACTGGATCAGGCTGGCGATGGTGCCGAAGGGCAAGCCGTGCTGCCGTGCGAAGGACTGCAGGCTGGCGCCTGTAGCGAGGCTGCCGTCATCGCACAGAACCTCGGCAATCACGGCTGCGGGCTCGTGGCCGGCGAGCCGGGCGAGATCACAGCCGCCCTCGGCATGACCAGCGCGCTTCAGCACGCCACCGATCTCCGCGCGCACCGGGAACACATGTCCTGGCTGCACCAGATCGCGCGCCTGCGCGTTGCGGGCTACGGCGACGCGAACCGTGTGGGCACGGTCGGCCGCCGAGATGCCAGTGCTGAT
>CAJADV010000296.1 GCA_903938575.1 uncultured Gammaproteobacteria bacterium | reverse complement strand
AGCGCGAGGGCTTCGGCCCGGTGGATGTGACCGTGAACAAGGGCGTGCGCGCCAGCGCCTCACGAGCGTATCTCGGGCCAGCCAGATCACGCCCCAATCTGCGCATCCTGCTGCGCACACAGGTCGAGCGGGTGCTCTTCGAGGGCGATCGCGCCACGGGGCTAAGCTGCCGCAGGGGCGGCAAGGCGCTGGTTTTTCGCGCGAACCGCGAGGTGATACTCGCCGCCGGTGCGATCAATTCGCCACAACTCCTGATGCTCTCCGGCGTGGGGGATCCCGCGGAGCTGAGCCCGCACGGGATCGGGGTGCATCACGCGCTGCCCGGGGTCGGCAAGGGCCTGCAAGACCATCTGGCGGTGGCGGTGAAATTTGGCGCCACGCAACCGATCTCGCTCTTCAAGTACTTCAGGCCGCTTGCCGGCGCGGCAGCACTGGGGCGTTACCTGCTGTTGCGGCAGGGCCCGCTCGCGGATCCGGGCATGGAGGCCTGTGCCTTCATCAAGTCAGATCCTGCCCTCCCTGAGCCCGATATCAAGCTGCTGCTGGTCATGGCTCTCTACGCCAACCACGGGCGCGAACTCAACCCGCAGCACGGCTTTGCCGCGCACACCAACGTGATTCGCCCGCGCAGCCGTGGCAGCGTGCGACTCGCCTCGGCCAATCCTGCAGACGCGCCACTGATCGACCAGAACTACCTGGAAGACCCGGACGATCTGCGGGTGGCCCGCGCCGCCGTGCGCGCCGCGAGGCGTGTTTTCGGCATGCCGGCCTTCGACGCCTTCCGGGGCGCAGAACTCGAACCGGGCCCCGCTGTGCAGAGCGATGCCGAGCTCGATGCCTTCATTCGCACCAAGGCCGATGCCGATTACCACTCGACCAGCACCTGCCGCATGGGCGCGGATCCGCTGGCCGTGGTGGACGCAGAACTGCGAGTCCACGGACTGCAGGGCCTGCGGGTTGTGGATGCCTCCGTGATGCCGCATCTGGTGGGCGGCAACACCAATATGCCCGTGATCATGATCGCGGAGCGGGCAGCGGACCTCATCTCAGGGCATTCACCGATGGCCGCGGCGTGTCACGCCGGGTAGACTGTTTGCCTTGATCAGAGTTGCAGGAAGGAATCCCGCGGTGGGCTACGACATCATCGGCGACATCCATGGCCACGCCGCCACTCTCGAGGCCTTGCTGGTCGAGCTGGGTTATTCGCCGGTAGACGGGGTCTGGTGCCACCCCGAGCGTCGCGCCATCTTCCTCGGGGACTTCATCGACCGCGGCCCGCAGCAGCGAGGCGTGATCCGCATCGTCCGCCCCATGATCGACGCCGGTGCGGCACTCGCCGTGATGGGCAACCATGAATTCAACGCCATCGCCTATGCCACCCCGCGCCCCGGCGGCGGCCACCTGCGCGAGCACAACGCCAAGAACTACCAGCAGCACAGCGCCTTCCTCGAGGCCTACGAATACACCCCCGAATACCACGAACTGATCGACTGGTTCTGCCGCCTGCCACTGTGGCTGGACCTCGGGAGCCTGCGCATCGTGCACGCCTGCTGGGACCAGACCGCCATCGACCGGCTGGCCATGGCCCACGACCGGCGCGGCGGCCTGAGCAACAGCCTCCTCTACGCCGCCACCGCTGAGGGCAACTGGGAGTTCGACGCGCTGGAAACCCTGCTGAAAGGCAAGGAGATCCCCCTGCCCCCCGGCTACAGTTTCTTCGACAAGGAAGGCACGCAGCGTCACCACATACGGGTGCGCTGGTGGGATGGCGAAGCCACCACCTACCGCACGGTCTTCCTCGGGCACGAGGAGTCCCAGACCCAGATCCCCGACGACGAGGTCGAAGGCGATCACCTGATCGAGTACAGCCACGCCGCGCCGCCGGTGTTCATGGGGCACTACTGGCTGAGCGGCACCCCGGAACCCCTCGCGGCGAATATCGCCTGTCTCGACTACAGCGTGGCCCGCCCGGGCGGCAAGCTGGTCGCCTACCGCTGGGACGGCGAAACCACCCTCAGGACCGACAAATTCGTCGCCATGCCCACGCAGGAATTCGGACTGATCGAAGAGTGCGGCCTCGGCGACACGCTCTGAAGCGGCGGCAACGCGCGACTCCCAACGCTCTCCCGGGGCACCACCCATGACACGCTACGATTTCACCGATCAGGTCGTGATGATCACCGGCGCCGGCAGCGGCTTTGGCAGACTGGCGGCCGGTGCTTTCGCCGATGCGGGCGCCTTGCTCGCTCTCTGCGACCTGGATCCCGAGACGCTTCAAGACACCGTGCGGCTGCACGGGCTGGACGAGGACCGGATACTCACAATGGGCTGCGATGTGTCGGCTGCCACTGCGGTGGATGCCTTCGTGGCGGCCTGCGTGGCGCGCTTCGGCCAGATCGACGTGGCCATCAACAACGCCGGCATCGGCCACGAGCTGAAGCGCATGGCGGACCTCGACGAAGCAACCTTCGACCGCAACATCGCAGTGAATCTGAAAGGCGTGTTTCTGTGCATGCGTGCCCAGCTGCCGCACATGGTGGCGCAGGGTGGCGGCGCGATCCTCAACGTGAGTTCGGTGGCAGGCCTGCTCGGTGCGCCCATGATGTCGGCCTACGCGGCTGCCAAACACGGGGTGATCGGCCTCACCAAGACCGCAGCCCTGGAGTACGCCAGAAAGCATGTGCGCGTGAACGCGCTCTGCCCCGCCTTCACCCGCACCCCCATTCTGGACCCGCTGGTCCAAAGCGGTCGGGGCAACACCCTGGACAATATGGCCGCCGCGATCCCGATAGGCCGCCTGGGCGAGCCTGCGGAGATCGTGCAGGCCATGCTGTGGGCCTGTTCGCGCGAGAACAGCTTCCTCACCGGCCAGGCCATTACCCTGGACGGCGGCATGAGCGCCGGCTGAGCACACATCAGCCCAACGTAACTAGTGCCCCGGCCGGACGTGGCAGGCTAGAATGGGCATTCTCGTGGGGACGTAGCTCAGCTGGGAGAGCGTCGCGTTCGCAATGCGAAGGTCGAGGGTTCGATCCCCTTCGTCTCCACCACTACGTCTAGACAAGCCGCTGAGCAAGACTATGAAAAAAATCATCCTGTCTGCAGTCCTTTTGGCGACGATGTACGGCTTTCCCGCCGCTGCTGAAACCGTGCTCGATTGGCGCTGGTTGAAAGGAACAACCTGGTACGTGCCCGCAAGCGGCTTGCCCGCTTACCTGTATGTTCCAGACCAAAACCAGCTAATACCCGTCAAAGACCAGACCGTGTACATGATTACCGGATATCGCAACGGTTACTTCTGGGGAAGAACGGCGGCAAAGCTCAGCAGCGGCGAGATCTCCTGCTCGTCACTCGTGGGCTCGGTGACGCCCGAAGGCAGTGTGTACCTGACCTTCACCCCTTTCCCCTACACGGACGGAGCCGAAGCCACTGTCGGGATCGGCAAGATGACAATCAAAACCGGCAAGTGGTCGATGCTCAACCAGATGTCGACCGGCTCCGGCTCCGCGCAAGTGGGTCATTGGGCCTACATGCTGCAAACATATCCGGAAGCTTCGTCCTGGTCGTCCCTGCCCGGCGTCGGCATGTCGGTCCCTGACTTCATCGCGCCCTGCATGGACGCCGCCCCCACAACGCCGTAGTGACACGCGCAGGCGGCGCAGGCGGTCGAGCATTCGGGGAAAAGCAAAGCTCGCGCGGCGCGAACGCGAAACACACCACGACACCTCACGACTTCTGTGCAGGCCAGCATTCAGCAGGGAGTGTCTCGTTAAGGAGCTTGGTGTCGAGATACACCGCGAGTTCTACGATCTGCGTGTGTTCGAATTTACACACCTGACAATAGGTGCCCTTGTATATCTGGCCTGCGAGGGTCGTGGCGCGGCCGAGTGTTTCGGTAATCACGTGGTCGCCCGTCACGTATGCATTGACGATGGTATGGCTGAAGCCTGCCGGCAACTTCACCATGAAGGCCTCGAACAGTGCTTTCATTGCCGCCATTCCGCGCCGGCTACCTGAGGCGCCCGTGTCGCCATTGATCCAGAAGTGAGCATCGTGGTGGAACGCGGCAAAAAACGCATCGGCGTTTCCCTCGCTTTCAGCCGACAAGGTGCGCATGACAGCAGCCAGATTCCGAGCATGCTTTTTTTGCTCCTCATCCCAGACCAGAAACCGCGCATATTGCGCGCTGTCAATTTCCACCGGGAACCTCCTGAAGGAGCTATTGGCGATCTCAGGATGACTGATTAACAAAAGGCAATATAACCCCTCGCGTCAGCGGCTGCCTACCTGCGTCTCAGGCTGACACTGCTGCCCGCCGCAGGCGCAGCAGAGCCTTGACCCAAAGGCACGACGGCAACTCGCCCTGGTCGGCAATCAATCGTCCATCAGCAGCACGGGTTTCAGCGCACTCCCGCGCTTCGCGTCGCGGAATGCCTCGTTGATCTGCGCGAACGGGTAGGTGGTTATCAGCGCATCGACGGGGAATCGCCCCTGCAGATGCAGCTCGATCAGTTTGGGGAGGAAAGCCCGGGGCGTCGCGGAACCCAGCATGATGCCTTGCAGCCGTGCACCCTTCACCATCAATTCCAGTGGCGAAAAGGGAAAGGGCTGGCCGCCGTGCGGAACCGTCACGAGCCCGCAGGTCCCGCGCATGGCAAGACATGCTGTGGCTGTCCGGAAAGCCTCTTCGTTGCTGCTGGTCTCGAGGCTGTACATAAAGCCTGCTGCACAGATTTCGCGTAGTTGCCCCAAAACATCGCTGCTACCGGCGTCCACCACATGCGTGGCACCAAGGCGCTGCGCGAGCTCCAGGCGCCCGGCGTGAATGTCCACCGCCACGATAACTCTGGCGCCTGCCAGCCGTGCGGCCATGATCGACGACAGGCCCACGGCACCCGCACCGAACACCGCCAGCGTGTCGCCGGCCGCGATACCGAACACGTTCAGAACCGCCCCCGCTCCGGTCATCACGCCACAGGGCAACGCGGCCCGCAGGGCTGGCGGCAGGCCGGGTGGCACAACAACCGCATCACGAGCCGGGCACAGGGCGTGGGAGGCGAACGAGGATTGCTGGAAGAAAGCCCCCGAGATCGGATCGCCCGCACGCGTGATGGTGCTCGAGCCATCGAAGCGCAGACCGCCGATGCTGCCCTCCACGCCACGCTCGCAGGTGTAGGCGTGGCCCGTGCGGCAGTTGCCGCATTCGCCACACCATCCATAGGACATGATCACGGAGTCGCCGATATTCACGTCCCGCACGGCACTGCCACGGGCCACCACCGTGCCGGTGCCCTCATGGCCCAGCACCGCGGGCATGCGCATATGCACGCGGGCCGCGACATCCGTGTGGCAGACGCCGCAGGCCTCGATCTTCACCAGGATCTCGTCGGCCGCGGGGGCGTCGAGATCGAGCTCCTCCATATCGAATCCGCTTTCGATCGCGCTCACAACGGCGGCCTGGATTTTCATCGCGTGAATACCTGCAGGGAGTCGGGAGTGCCCGCCGCGACGGCCGCTGCCGCCATCGCGCTCAGGCGCTGGTAGTCGAGCTTGCCGTTCGGGCCACGGTTGACGTCGTCGACCAGCACGAAGTGTCGCGGCACCTTGTAGTCGGCAAGGCTTTCGCGCAATTGCAGGGAAATGGCCTGAAGATCGAATACGTACCCGGGTTTGAGACTGACAAGTGCGGTAACCACACTGCCCCAGCGCGCATCGTCTACGCCCACCACGCAACAGTCGTCGATGCCTTCGAGCGACTTCAGAACCTGCTCGACTTCCTCGGGAAACACTTTCTCGCCGCCCGTGTTGATGCAGACATTCCCCCGCCCGAGAAACTTGATGGTCCCGTCGGCAAGCACTTCGGCCCAGTCACCAAGCAGGCAATAACGCTCACCGTCGATCACCGGGAAGGTGGCGGCGGTTTTCACCGGATCCTTGTAATAGCCCTCCGCGATCAGGCCGCTGCGCGCCACCATGCCGCGCTCGCCGCTGCCCGGCCTGAGCTCGCGCAGATCAGGCGAGAAAACCTTTACGCCCTCGCCAACCCGCAGCCTGAGCGCGCTGTCGTTGGCGTTAGCGCCGTGTGTGTCCGCGTTGGTGAGCGAGTTGCCCAGCGCCGCCGATTCCGAACCGCCGAGAATGTCGTTGATCACAAGATGCGGCACGATCTCGACCAGGCGCCGCTTGATATGCGCGCTGAACACCGCCGCCGAGGAGATGATCATCTGCAGCGCATCCAGCTCACCCTGCATGGGATCGGCTTCCAGGGCTTCGAGCAGCGGTTTCGCCATGGCGTCACCCGGGATCTTGAACACATTGACACCGTGATCGGCAACGGCGCGCCAGGTATGTGGCGCGGAGAAGCGCGGCGCCGAACTGGTCACGACCGTGCCGCCGAAAGCGAGCGTGCACAGCACGCTGTAGACGCCCAGTCCATGCATCATCGGGGCGACAACGGCCTCGGTGTAGCACTCGTTGTTGCCCAGCATGCCGAGCAGGTCGTCGTTGTCTGCAGGGT
>CAJADV010000295.1 GCA_903938575.1 uncultured Gammaproteobacteria bacterium | reverse complement strand
CCTGCGCATCTGGCAGCCGCTGCCGGCCCCGGCCTCGGCACGTGCCCGCGGTGACTGGAAACTCCTCACGCGCAGCACAGGCGAGTTGCAGTGGAGTTTTCGCGGACAACCCCTGTTCCGCTATCTCCCCGATCCACGTCCACGCGCGCAGGACGGCAGTGATCAGCCCGGCTGGCATCTGGTCTACGTGCAGGAAGCGCCACCCGCACCTGCGGATTTCAGGGTGCAGCCGACGACTGGCGGTTTGGTGGTGGCTGATGCGTACGGTCGCACGATCTACACCTACGCCTGTGGCGACGACGCGCCGGATCAACTCGGCTGTGACCATCCCACGCAGACTCAGGTCTACCGCCTTGGGCTCTGCGGTGCTGGCAGCGCGGAGCGTTGCCTGCAGAACTTCCCCTACGTCCCGGCGGCACGCGGCGCGCGTGCCAGCGGACTCTGGAGCGTGGTCAGTATCAACCCGCTCACCGGTCGGTTTGCGACCTCCGGCGAGCCGGGCTCGCAGCGTGTCTGGGCCTACCGTGACCGCCCCGTCTACACCTACGCTGGAGACGAGCGCCCCGGTGACATCAACGCCGACCACTACGGCGAATTCCGCGCCCAGCGACAGGGCTACACCGCGATCTGGCTGCGCAACGACTTCGTGCGGGAGGAAGGCTGATGCACCAAAGGTCTCTGCTCCGGCGGGTGGCATTGCTGCTCGCCGCCCTGTCGCTACCCCTGCCTTGCGCTGCGGGCGCAGACGCACCGCCTGGCGGCACCATCGCCTATGTCATCACCAATATGTGGTGGGCGCTGCAGGCCACGCCGGAGGCCAAGGAATGCCCGCAAGGCATCAACGAAGGCAACCGCGAGCAGTTCAAGAAACTCTTCCCCGCCACGGGCACGCCGCGCAACCTCGTCGACACACAACTGCGTCGCGAGACAGACGGATTCCATCCCACGAACGCGCCCGATCTTTTTCCCTTCTCGGAGGGGCAGGGGCCGGTGGCTCCCGGCATGAACCTCGATGGCCTGACGGGCCCCGAGGATTTCACGAACCCCGAGGGCGAAGCCGGCATCGACAACCAGATGCAGCGCGCCATCGGCTGCATCGCCAACTACCGTGGCCCGGACGGCCCCATCCGCTTCTTCGAAGACGAAATGGTGCTGCGCGAGAACTACAACCGGATGATCGTGGAACTCTCCGGCGTCGACAGCCTGGTCGATGACCCGGACGTGCGTGTCCGTATCTCGCGCGGCCGCGACAAGGTGCTGGTGGATGCCGGTGGCCTGAAAGCCCTGCCCGGCGGCACCCAGCGCATGGATCTGCGCTGGGGCGCGAATTACCTGCGCGAGCTGGAGGGCCGCATCGCCGGCGGCGTGCTGCTCACGGAACCGGTGGATCTGCTCTACCCCTGGGATGTGTTTTATTTTCCGTCCGACCAGTACATGTTCGGCGCGCAGCTGCGCCTTGCGCTCACGCCCACCTCTGCCAAAGGGCTGATCGCGGGCTACGCGGACATCGAGACCTGGTACCTGCACATGGTCAAGAATTGGTCCACGCACCACCAGAGTTATGGCCGCTCCTCGGCGCCGTCGATCTACAAGGCGATGCGCCGCCTGGCCGACGCGCAGCCCGACGCCAAAACCGGCGCCAACCGCGCGATCTCGGGCGCGCTGGAAGTGAACTTCACGCAGGTGCAATTACTGCCGCCGGATCCGGCAGAATTTGCCGACGCACTCGCGCGCCGCTACACGGGCGTTCCTTATCGCGGCACGCCCGCGCCGCGCAGCGCCAGCGAGGAAAGCGATATCGCCACCGGCAAGACCGCGGCGCCAAACAGCCCCGTATCCCGATAAGCAAGGAGACGCGAATGGAAAAGATCGTCGACGAACTTCTGGGGCAATTCGAACGCGGCGGGCTCTCGCGCCGGCAACTCGTGCAGACGCTCGCGCTCGGCATGGCTGCAGCCGCAGCACCGTCGTTGCGTGCGGCGCCTGCGCGCAAGGGCTTCAAGGCCGTTGCCGTGAACCATATCTCTTTCGGCGTGAAGGACTATGGCCGCACGCGGGATTTCTACGCCGAACTGCTCGGCCTGCCCGTGAGCAGCGATGACGGCACGCAGTGCTTCCTGAAGATCGGTGAAGACAGCTTCCTGATGCCGCGCAAGACGCGCCAGCCCGATGGTTCCGCGTTCATCGACCACATGTGCTACACGATCGAGGACTGGGATCGCAAAGCCGTGGAAGAAGAGCTGCGCGCGCGCGGATTCGATCCCAAAGCCGACACTGACGAGAGCTTCCACATCAAGGATCCCGACGGTTTCGGCCTGCAGATCGGCAGCAGCAAATTGATGTACGTACCCTGACACCGGAGCCACTCACATGAACCGCATCATTCGCGCGCTGGGCGCCTTGACGCTGGCGGCGCTGCCGCTGATATCCACCGTGGCGCGGGCAGACGACGAAGACGCCGTCGCCTACCGCAAACACATCATGCGCACGTTGGACGAGCAGACGGCCGCGCTGGGGATGATCCTCTCGGGTGCGATACCCGAGGACAATCTCGTCCTGCACATGGATGCCATCGCCACCACGGCGAGCATGGCCCTCAGTTCCTTTGAGTCCAACGTGCCGGGCGGTGACGCCAAGCCCGAGGTCTGGAGCAATTGGGAGGACTTCGCCAAACGCATGAACGACTTCGCGGCGAAGACCGCCAACATGGCCAAGGTCGCCCACGACGAGGACCCGCAGACGGCCGTCGAGCTGGCGATCGAGGCGCTCGACTGCAAGGGCTGCCACAAGGTCTACAACAACAAGCGGGCGGACGACGAGTAATCGGCGCTCGGTGGTGCGGGCAGGGCGCATGCGCGCGGTACTGCAGCTTGCGCTCGCGCTGCTTGCGCTCGCGGGCGCGCAGCTACACGCCGCTGACTCCGCCGCCGCGGAGCGTGGACGTTACGTGGCCGTCACGGCTAACTGCGTGAGTTGTCACACGCGTGCGGGTGGCGAGCCCTTCGCCGGTGGACTCGCCTTGCAGACTCCGCTCGGCACGCTTCACACCACCAACATAACACCCGATGCCGACACCGGTATCGGGCGCTGGAGCCTCGGGGACTTCCAGCGGGCCATGCGCCAGGGCATCGCCGCCGATGGCTCCTACCTGTTTCCGGCGTTCCCCTACACCGCCTACACGCGCATGAGCGATGCCGGGATCGCCGATCTCTACGCGTATCTGCGCACGTTGGCGCCGGTTCGCTACACGCCTCCGGAAAACGATGCGCTCTTCGGTGTGCGCTGGCCGCTGATGGCGTGGAATGCACTTTTCCTGCAGGAGGGGCCCTATCAGCAGGATCCCGCGCAGACACCCGAGTGGAACCGTGGCGCTTATCTGGTACAGGGCCCTGGCCACTGCGGCGCCTGTCACACGCCGCGCAATCTGCTGCTTGCCGAAGATCCTGCGCGCGCGCTGCAGGGTGGTGTGGTGATAGGCGAGGTGGCCCCCGGGCTGCAGCGGTCGTGGTTCGCCGTGAACCTGCGCAACGTGAAACACGGCCTCGCCACGTGGACACCGAAAGACCTGAGCATGTATTTCGCCAAGGGCTACGGCATGCGCGGCGCTAGCTTCGGGCCCATGAACGAGGTCATCACGAACAGCCTCTCGCAGCTGCGCCCGGAGGACCAGCGGGCCATCGCGACGTACCTCAGGAGTCTCGAAGAC
Organism: uncultured Gammaproteobacteria bacterium; assembly: GCA_903938575.1. Taxonomy (GTDB): domain Bacteria; phylum Pseudomonadota; class Gammaproteobacteria; order Pseudomonadales; family UBA5518; genus UBA5518. The sequence goes on along the minus strand of CAJADV010000295.1, from coordinate 10,231 downwards.
GCTGAGTATGTCGGCCCCGTGGTGTCAGCCGCCGAAGCTGATGCAGGTGCCGGGATCTACAAGAAACACTGCGCCGAATGCCACCAAGCCAATGGCCGGGGCAATTTCCTCAAAGCGCCTGCGCTCGCCGGCAACGCGGTGGTGCAGGGCGAAAGCTCCGCCTCGCTGATCAACGTGATACTGCACGGCCCTGCGCTGGCCGAAAGCCTGCGCTACGGCGCCTGGGAAGAGATGCCGGCCTTCGGCAAGAAGCTCAGCGACGATCAGGCAGCAGCGCTCGCTAATTATCTGCGCGGAAGCTGGGGCAACCGCGCGGCAACTGTCAGGGCAGAGCAGGTGGCGGCGCAGCGCTGAGGAGCAGCCCTCAGGCTTTCGGACTCCACGAATCGCAGTGCGCCGCCGCGTCAACCGGCCCGCTCATGATCTGGCAATCGCCGCAGGCGGGTCTGGCGCCATCTGCCGCAAAAAACGCGCAGCTGAGACAAGACTGCGCCGGATCAGCGGCCACCGGCACATAGTTCATCGACACCCGCAGCGCCTCCGATGCGGGATCCGCGCAGCTCTCGGCCGCGCGGGCCAGTGGAATCAGCTGCGGCGCGAGTGTCGCAGCCGCTGCCAGTCGCGCGGCATGCCTGATAAACGATCGGCGGTGCAGTGCGGTCATGGTCGTATCCCTTGAAACTGTCGGGGGCGAGGCTAATCAATCGGGACGTGTGCGGGCAAGCAGCCGCTCCACCCACGCCGCCGATCCACGGGCCTGCGGCTGGCAGCGACAGTGTCCCGTGCAATGACGTCTGACAGCTGGCGGCAGTTGCAGCGGACATCGCGCGGGTCCAGAATCAGCCACGTCAGTTTACATAGGTGTTGACTGCTATGAGAACGTGTCAGGCGCTGGTGCTCGTGGCAATGACGGGCGCCGCACTACTTTCTCCGGGGATGGAACTGCAGGCGGAGGAGAAACAGACCGCCGAGTGGGTCGATATGTCCTACGCCGTCACCAAGGCGGACTACCAGAACCTGTTTTCCCTGCCGCCCATCCGGACGTCGCCGGAATTCAGCGCCGAGGTGATCGTCAAGCCGGGCTCGAAGATGTTCGATCCCTTCGATTTCCACGTGATCGACGACAAGACCGTGCTGGCCTCTGACGACGGCAAGGCCGGGTACATCTGGAAAGTCGGGCTCGACGGCAAGGTCGATACGATCGCATCGACCAAGCGATATGCGCCCTACACCTTCGATATCGCACCGGCTAGTTTTGGCAAATACGAGGGGCAGATCTACGCCGCCGGTTTCAACGAACCTGAACGGGCGGGCGGCTGGGACCTGCCCAATGCGGTCACGCGAATCGATCCGGCCACTGGTCTGGACACCCTGATCTGCTACTTGCCCGACAACGGGCATGGTGAACCCGGTGCGGGTGCCTTTTTCGCCCGCTTCGGCCCCGAGGGCAGCCCTTGGGCGGGCAGGATGTGGATCACCACGGCAAGCAACCACACGATTTACCAGATCACCCCTGATGGTCACTGCTCGCCGTTCAAGACCATCGATATCACGCGCTACGGCTCGCCACGGGGCATCGCCTTCACGCCGGACGGCAAGACCATGCTTCTTGGAGCCACCCGGCCCGACGCGCGGAACCGCGCTGAGACCGCCGAGGGCGGAGCGCGCATCTGGCGCGTTGCGGCCGACGGCACGATTGATGACACCCCTTATGCAACGGGACTGCATGAACCCGGTCCGATGGCTCTCGCGCCTGCCGGTTTCGGCAAGTACGCGGGCGATCTCTTCATCACGGACGCGGGTGACTGGGACAACGATGTCGGCATCATGCAGCAGCCCAACATCGGACCCAACCTGCCTGTCACGGACGATGGCAAGGTCTATCACCTGACGCATGACGGCAAGGTGGAGGTGATTGCCTCCGGCCTGCGTAACCCCGTGGCCATCGCCTTCGTCGGCGACACGCTGCTGATCGGCGACATCAACGGTGATTTCCACATTGGCTACCAGAAGATACCCGACGGCTTCGTGGTTGCGATCAAGCCGCGTCCCTGAGGGTTTCCGGCTCTGCGAGAGCACCCGTACGCTCGCGCCGGTCGCAGGTGTGAGGGCCCCGTCTTAGCCCGGTTCTCAGGCAAGAAGGCGCGCGCGCCGCGGCGCGCCCGCCAGCAAGTGCAACAGATCCTGCGCAATGGTGGCACCGGCAACAGCGGTGATCTGGGCGGGTCCCTCGTAGTGGGGCGCCACTTCCACAATATCGGCACCGACGATGTCCATCCCGTACAAGCGGTGCAGTACGCCGCGCAGCAGAGCCGTGCTGAGGCCGCCCACCACCGGGGTGCCGGTCGCAGGTGCAAATGCCGGATCGAGGGCGTCGATGTCCACGGTCAGGTAGATCGGCATGCCGCCGACCAGTGCCCGGATGCGTGCGGCGATATCGGCGCTCGTCAGGCCCTCCAGTGCGTGCATGTCGAGCACGTTGAATCCGTGGGACTCGTTTGGCGTGCGGATGCCCATCTGCACCGAGTGCGCCGGGTCGATCAGCCCGTCACGCGCTGCCTTCAGGAACATATTGCCGTGGTGCAGCGGTTCGTCGGCGCCGTACTCCCAGGTGTCGCTGTGCGCGTCGAAGTGCACCAGCGCCATCTTGCCGTAGACCGGGAAATGCGCCTCCAGCAAAGGCAGGCTTACGAAGTGATCGCCACCCAGACCAACCACGCCCGTGCCCTGTGCGATCAGGGCGCCGGCCTGCGCATGGGTGCCGGAGATCATCTCGGTCGTGGAGCCCGGACGGAACGCTACGTCGCCCGCATCCACGCAGACGCGCCCCGCCAATACGCCCGGCGTCCAGGGCCACAGCGCATCACCGAATTCACCCGACAGCGTCGATTGCTCGCGGATCGCCCGCGGCCCGAAGCGTGAGCCGGGCCGGTTGGTGGTGGCGAGGTCGAAGGGTATGCCGAGGATCGCGAGATCCGCCCGCTGCCCGGGCTCTGGCCGCGGCAGGCGTGCAAAGCCCGTGTCTCCGGCCCAGGTCATGCCGAGTGCGTGCGCTGAGTTGTCTGTCATGGCGCGATATCCGGTGATGCGATCTGCCCATGATGCCCACTTGCCGGCAGGCTGCGAAGTGCCCCTGGCGTGCTTGGCTGTCTGCCAGCGGGCGTGCTGGCGGGCCACAGATCCCGCAGTCGGAACTCGACCCGCCCCAGCAGGGGTGCGTTGCCGCTCAGGCGCAGCGGCGTGCCGGTGACGGCGTCCACGTGGATCTGTATGTCCCCGCTCAGGCCAAGGAAGGTGTCGTTGTGTCCTGCGCTCGCGCCCTCGCCCCCCTCCGCGGGCCGCAGCCGGAACGAGTAGCGCCAGGCTCGGGTTTTCTGCATTGGCGTGGTGGTGCCGTCGGCTGCGTGGACCTTGTAGTGCGCCTCGAGTGTTGCCTCGACCGGCGCGGAGAACATCACCCGGTGCAGGCGTTTTTTGCTGATCACGCAGAGTCCGGGACCGGCAATGGCCTCGTGCAGCGACGCGGGATCGAGCAGCAACAGGGCTACCGGTTCCGATATCACCGTGCATGCCTTCGCCGCTGGCCCATAGGTCAGGAACGATCTGGCGACTGCGGTCCACGTGCCGGGCGAAGACTCTCGTTCAGTTCTGTTGGCCGGGCTGGAATTGGCCACATGCACGCCATCGGTCGCATAACGCGAGACCCGGTATCCGGCGCCGATGCCGCTCGTCTCCCGGGTGCCATGCAGGGCCGCGTAGCTCGCCGGCTCGAACCACAGCACGGCCTCGCGGCGGCGATGCAACAACGGCGGCAACTCGAAATAGCTGCGGACCAGGAGACGGCCAACCGCTTCGCCGGACGGGCGCAGTGCGCCTGGCAGTGAGGCATCCGTGGCGGGAAGATCCGCCGCGGTCACCGTGTTCCGGGTGATATCGAGCCGTGCGGTTATGGCAAGACCTGCGTGTTCGAAGCGCAAGCGCGACCACCCCTGTGGCGCCTCCGGTGGTGGTGCCGCGGCGGTATGTGTTGCCGCAGCGAGGAATGTCGCTGCCAGCCAGTGGCTCAAGGTGCGGTGCATGGGTTGTCGGGGATCGTTGCAGCAGAGAGTGATGCCAGTATAGGCAGCTGATGCCGCGAGTCAGCAGAGCTGCGGCGCAGGCCCTTGCTCTCGTCTTTGCCCGGTCGTGGGGCGCAACCGTATACTCCCGCGCCTTGATCTGCCCGTAGCAGAGCCTGAATCCCGGAGTCGATATCCAGATGTTTGCAGGCGGAGCAGCGATGCGTGACCGATGCACGTGCTGGCAGGGTGCGTCGGGCTATCCTTCTCCCGCCTCCGGTAGCGTTCATGCTGGCCTCTGAGCCTTCGCCTGACCGCGATGGCCCCGTGGCTATCCCGCATGGCCGTGATGTCCTCGGCAACGTCAGGCGCAACCTACGCCGCCTGATGACGGGCAAGGCGTTCTCGGCGCTGCTGCAGCTGGCCGCCACCCTGCTCACCGCACGAACACTGTCAGCCACCGAATTCGGCTTGGTCGTACTGCTGCAGAGCTACGTGCTGGTCTGGAGCGGCCTGTTCAATTTCAAACCCTTTGAGTCAATCATCCGCTACGGGGTTCCCGCACTGGATCGGGGTGATGAAGCCCAGTTGCTGCGTCTGCTCAAGCTGGGATTCGTGGTGGATGCCGTCACTGCCGTGGGGTCGGCAATCATGGCGTGGGCTCTGGCCGGCATCGTCGGTGGATTCCTCGGCTGGGACGCCGATTTCGTGCACTTGGCTCAGCTCTACAGCCTCGTGCTGGTAGTAGACCTCACCGGCACCAGCAAGGGGATCCTGCGGTTGTACAACCGCTTCGACGTGCTGAGCGTGCAGATGGCGGTCGCACCGATCGTCTTGTGCATCGGTGCGAGCATGGCCTGGCTGAAGGGCTGGGGGATGCCCGCCTTCTGCGCCATCTGGGCGCTGGGCACTCTCCTTGATCGTGTGTATCTGTTGGTGCGTGCATTCGGCGAGCTGCACGCCCGGATACCGCATGCGGATCTGCGCAGACTCGAGTTGGGCGACTGGCAGCGCGAGTTTCCGGGCATTGCGTCCTTCACGCACGTGGTCTATTGGCAGAGCAACCTCGATCTCGTGCCAAAGCAGATCTCGAATCTCCTCGTGGGTATGCTGCTCGGGCCCCAGGCGGCAGGTCTGTTCCGTCTTGCCGTGGGCATGGCCAAGGTGCTCAGTACGCCGGCCATGCTGCTGCGGCAGGTGTTGTTCCCTGATCTCACCCGTGTCTGGACGCGCGGCGAGGCGGGGTTCTACCGCATCCTGGCAACCACTGCAGCCGCTGCGGCGGCGTGCGGGCTGCTGCTGGTGGCGGTGATGCTGAGCTACGGTGCGCAGTTGCTCGATCTGCTTGCCGGCGCGGAATACGCCGCCGGTGCCGGTGTCATGGCCTGGCTGCTCTTTGCCGGCACGCTGAACCTTTGCTCTTCCGTGCTGCGAGCGGCCGCCTACGTCATGGGGCGCGCGGGCAATGTGCTGCGGATCAATATCGCTGCAACGCTGGTGTATGTCGCGGCCATGATGCTGTTGACGCCAAGGCTGGGGCTGGTGGGGCCGGGCGTCGCGTCCTGCTGTGCGGCCCTGCCCACGCTGGGTGGCATGCTCTGGCTGGTGGCGCGCCATCCCCGCATGCCGGGAGTTGTGCGTGCCTGACGAGTACCTGGTGCCCCGGCGCCTCGTGCGCGCAGTGCCGGCGCTGGCGGGGGTTTTACGGCGTGTCGATGCCTGGATGCTGCAGGCTGCGTTCGGTCTGCTCGCCCGGCTTTCCCCCCGCAATGCGGCAGGTCTCGCGGGCGGGCTGTTCGGATTTTTCGGCCCGTCGGGTGCCAAGGGCGCGAAGGTGCGCCGTAATCTGCGCATCGTATTTCCCCATCACAGTGAGGCGGATATCGCACGGTTGACGCGCGCCTCATTCCGCCACGTGGGCGTTGCCGCCGCCGAACTCGCCCAGGCCCCGCGCGTGCTTGCGGCGCGCGACACGCGCTTCGAGATGGTCACCGATGATCCCCGGATCAGGCCGCTACGTCCCGGTTCCCCGGCGGTGATCGTCACTGCTCACGTCGGTGCCTGGCAGTACACCGCGATGTTGGGGCAACTTGCAGGTGTGCGGGTCACCTCGCTGTATGCGCCCGAGTACAACCCGCGCGTCCGCGCTGTGTTCCTCGCGCTCCGCCAGGCGATGGGCTGCAACTGGCTCTGCCGCGACGACAGTGCCCGAGTGCTGCTGAAGGAGTTGGCGGCTGGCAATTGCGTCGGTTTTGCCGCCGACACCCGCTTCGATCAGGGACGGCTGGTGAGTTTTTGTGGCCACGATGCCATGACCAACACGGCAGCTGCGCGTCTGGCGCTACGCTTCAATTGCCCCCTGATTGCTTTGCGCTGTGATCGCCTGCCGGGTCAGCGTTACCGGATGGTGCTGTCGCGGTTGATCGAGCCGGACCCCGACTGCACGGATCCCGACGAGCAGGCCCTGCGCATGACGCGCGCGATGAATGAGGAGTTCGAGCGCTGGATTCGCCAGAATCCCGGGCAATGGGTGTGCATGAAGAGACGCTGGCCCCGTGATATCGATCGTCAGGCGGCTGACGCCAGCCGCTGAGCGCCTGCGCTGCTCCTGAGACGGTCCCGTCCGTCTTGGCGTGATGTGCATCAAGGCTGCGCTCCGCCACAAGCTGCGAGCATGGACGCCTGTGAGATGTCCCGCCCGTCGTGGGCGTGCGCAGGCGGAGGCTGTTGATGCACCACGTGTTGAGCCTGTTGAACAGCGGCGCGGGAAACCTGGCTGCTTATCTGGCTGGGCACGTCTTGCTGTGCCTGCTGCCCGCGTTCCTCATTGCCGGCGCCATGACCGCCCTGATTCCCAAGGCCAGCATCACGCGCTGGCTGGGTCGTGGTGCCGCGATGCATGTGTCGTATCCGGCAGCCGCCCTCGCGGGCTCGTTGATTGCGGTCTGCTCCTGCACCATCGTGCCGCTGTTCGCTGGCATCCATCGCAAGGGCGCGGGCTTGGGTCCGGCCATCACCTTCCTGTTTTTCGCCCCGGCGGGCAACATCATGGCCCTGGCCTACACGGGCAATGTGCTGGGCGCGGATTTTGCCCTCGCAAGGCTCCTGCTCTGCCTCGTTTTCGGGATCGGCATCGGCCTCCTGATGGCGGCGCTGTTCCGGCGCGACGATGCACGCCACGATGCAAACACCGATGCCCTGGCCGCGCCAGAGGCGCGCATCGCGCCAGCCGCTCTCGGGCTGCTGCTTTCCCTGCTGGCACTGCTGATTGCCGGCACCTTGAAGCTCTGGCCGCTGACGGCAACGGTTCTGAGCGTCGATCTGCCGCTGCCCGGCATGCTCGATTGGCAGTCGCTGCTGCTCGCGTGGATGCCCGCCGATGCCGCGCGAGGGGAGGAAGGTGTCACCGTGCAGGGAACGCTACTGATCGGCCTGCTGCTGTTGCTTGCAGTTGCGGCCTGGCGCGGGCTGGAGAACATCACCGAGGGCTCTAATCGCTGGACCTGGATTGCTCTGGGTTTGAGCGCCGGTACGCTCCTGATGGCGGCGATGCGCCTGGAGGCCGTACCTGCGGGTTTGCGATGCGCTGTTACCGGACGCGTGTTCGCTGTGGCGTTCACTGAGTGGTGTGTATGGCATTTCGCGCGCCAATTGCCGGCGGTGGCCTGGCACAGCTGGCTCTGGGAAGCGTGGCGCTTCGTGAAACAGATTTTCGTGCTGCTGGTGGCGGGCGTGTTCGTGGTGGGTATGGCGCGCGGCCTCATTCGCCCGGAGTGGATTCAGGGCCTCTCCGGAAGCAACACGCTGGTGGCCAACGCCGTGTCCGTGGGCTTTGGCGTGTTCATGTATTTCCCCACGCTGGTCGAGGTGCCGGTGGCGCGCATGTTCCTCGATCTGGGCATGCATCCGGGGCCGCTTCTGGCCTATCTCATGGCGGATCCCGAGCTGAGCCTGCAGAGCATGCTGATGGTCTCTGCGGTCATCGGGCGTCGCAAGACCGCAGCCTATGTGGGTTTGGTGGCGCTATTCAGCATCTGCGCAGGCTTGCTCTACGGCAGCTTCGTGGACGCAATGTTCAGTCAGGTCTGATCCACGGGAGAACACGCATGCTCACCATCAAGATATTGGGGCCGGGTTGTGCCAATTGCCGCAAACTCGAAGCAGTTGCCCGAGAAGCCGTTGCTGCGGCCAATGTGCAGGCCGAGTTCGTCAAGGTGAAAGACATGACGGCGATCATGGCCTATGACCTGCTGTCGACGCCGGGTCTGGTTGTGAACGAACAGCTGGTGTGCAGTGGGCGCATTCCCACCGTGGCAGAGGTCAGGGGCTGGTTGCCGGCCTGATCCGGGTTGGCGGCCAGCGGGAGGTTGTCCCGCTGGCCTCGGCAATCAGAGTGCGAACGTGGCCTTGTCGTGGCCCGCGAGCCACTTGGGGCTGCGGCCACGGCCCGACCAGGTTTCGCCGGTTGCGGGGTTGCGGTACTTGGCGGCCACGCTTTCTTTTTTCGCGCGCGGCTTGCGGCTGCTGCCGGCACCGAAGATCTCGTCGGCGCTGAGCTCGTAGGCCTCGACCAGGGCGCGTGCTTCCTCCACGGCCTTGCTGCGCTCTTCGCGCTTCAGGCGGGTGATCTGCTCGTCGAGTGCGGCTTTCTGGGCCAGAAGTTCGGGCAATGAGGCCATCTGAATGCTCCTTGATCGGGACGCAGCGCGTACTTCGGGGCTGGGGCTCAGAGTGGTCGCGCATCGCGTTTAATGGTGCCCAGGGGCGGAATCGAACCACCGACACGGGGATTTTCAATCCCCTGCTCTACCAACTGAGCTACCTGGGCTCGGAGAGAGGCGCGTATTTAACCGGCGCCCCGTAGCCTCGTCAAGAAAAGCCTGCGGCAGGAAGAGGCAGCGCTGGCCGAGCCCCTGCTAGGATGGCCCGAATCGGGGCAGGCGACGGCAACAGGGGAACCACATGACAGACACCACTGGGAGCAACCGGGAGCTCGACGATCTCAGCCCCGAGTGGCAGCGCGGCTTTGCCTGGGTGGAGCAGGCACTGGGTGGTCGCGTGTGCAACCTGCAGCGTCAAGGGCGTTGGCGCCCGGCCTGGTTTTTCGATCTGGACAAGGGCGGTGAACTGCTGCCGCTGTATTTTCGCGGCGATCGCGGCTGGGAAGAGGGCCAGCGCGTGGAATCGGTGCTCGAGCACGAGTGGAACGTCTACCGCGTGATGGAGCAATACGGGCTGCGTGTTCCGCACGTCTACGGTCTCTGCCCCGAGCCCAAGGGGCTGGTCATGGAGCGCGTGCCGGGTCGATTCAACCTGGGCACCGTTCAGGACGTGGCCGAGCAGCGCTCCGTGCTCGAGCACTACATCGAGCTCATCGCTGATCTGCACCGTATCCCCATCGCCGAGTTCGAGGCCTACGGACTGATGCGTCCGGCCGGGGAGCGTGGACTGGCGCTGGGTGACTTTGACGCCTGGGTGGAGAATTTCCGCAAGGCCAAGCGTCGCCCGGAGCCCATGTGGGAGTTCGCGATCCAGTGGATCTACCGCAACATTCCTGCGGGGCGTACCGACATTTCCTGCCTGCAGGCCGACTCCGGGCAGTTCATGTTCGAGGATGGCCGCGTGACGGCGCTGATCGACATGGAGCTTGCCTATCTCGGCGATCCGCTGGCAGATCTGGGAGGGCTTTTCAGCCGTGACCTAGGCGAGCCACTGGGGAATCTGGCGCATGCGATCCGGCATTACGCGCGGGTCTCGGGGCGTGCGGTGGATCTCGACGTCGTGCGTTTCCACGCGCTGCGCTTCAACCTCTGCACCTCGCTGGTGATGGCCCACTTCGTGGCGGGCGCGCAGCCGGGCGAGGACCAGGCTATGTACCAGGCGTGGTCCATCGTCTGGGGCCGTGCCGCACTGGCGGGAATCGCGGAACTGACGGGCGTGGAACTGCCGCCTCTGCCGCAATATGCGCTGAAGCCCACGTCGCGCGCACCCGCTTACGACACGCTGGTCCACAAACTCCGCACACTCTGTGAGGCGACTCCGGACGAGGGCGGGCGCTATGCGCTCGACCAGCCGCTTCGCATCGCGCTGGCGCTGCAGCGCGCGGATGCGCTGGGGCCCGCATTCGATGCCATCGAAGTCGATGAAATGGCTGCGTTGCTTGGTCGCCGCGT
>CAJADV010000294.1 GCA_903938575.1 uncultured Gammaproteobacteria bacterium | reverse complement strand
TGGCAGCGTGCATATCCGTGCCGCACAACCCGATTACGCGCCCGCGATCCGCGCCAACTACCTGAGCACTTCGGCTGATCGCCGCGCCACCATCGATGCCGTGCGCTGGGTGCGGGAACTCTTCGCATCTCCCGTCTTCGATCATTTCCGCGATGACGAGATCCGCCCCGGCCGCCATTGCCAGACCGACGCCGAGGTGCTCGAATTCATCCGCCGCGAAGCGCAATCGGTCTACCACCCCGTTGGCAGCTGCGCCATGGGACATGGGGAGCACTCCGTGGTTGACCATCGCCTGCGGGTGCACGGGCTAGACGGCCTGCGTGTCGCGGATGCCTCGGTGATCCCCGCAATCATCAGCGGCAACACCCACGCGCTGTGCTGCGTGATCGGCGACAAGGCCGCCGACATGCTCGTTGAAGACGAGGCCTGAGGGATCGCCCGCAGGGCCATTACGCAGCTTTGCAGCCCGCTCGCCGATCGACCCTGATCAATCGAACAGATAGCCCTACGCCCCGGAGACAGACATGACAACAGCCGCCGACCACGCCAGTGCAACGGCCACCGCGAGACAGGAAATGCTCGCGCTGCTCGAACTACAGCGCCGCGCCTTCCAGCTCGAAGGGCATGTCGAATACGGCACGCGCATCGACCGCCTTGACCGCGCCATCGCGCTGCTGGTCGACAACCAGCCGGCGATCTGCGCGGCACTGACCGCGGATTACGGCTGTCGCTCGCCCTACATGACCCGCATGTCCGAGGTGATGACCTCGGTGGGCAACCTGAAGTACGTGAAAAAGCACTTGAAGGCCTGGATGAAGCCCGAGAAGCGCTCCGCGCCGGTGCCGATGAACCTCTTCGGCGCACGCGCACAGGTCTATTACCAACCCAAGGGCGTGGTGGGCAACATGACGCCCTGGAACATCCCGGTCGGCATGGTGTTCAGCCCGCTGGCGGACATGCTGGGGGCGGGCAACCGGGTGATGGTGAAACCATCGGAGTTCACGCCAGTCACCTCAGCGCTCACCAAGGAGCTCATCACGCGGTACTTCGACCCCACCGAGGTCGGCGTGGTCACCGGCGGCCCGGAAACCGGGGCCGCCTTCGCCTCATTGCCCTTCGATCACCTGCTCTTCACCGGCGCCACTTCGATCGGCCGCATGGTCATGCGGGCCGCGGCAGAGAACCTTACGCCCGTCACGCTGGAGCTCGGTGGCAAGTCGCCGGTGTTTGTGGGCATCAGCGCAGACATCGCCGAGTCAGCAGACAAAATCATCTCTGGCAAGGTACAGAACTCAGGCCAGCTCTGCATATCGCCCGACTACGCCTTCGTGCCGGAAGCCCGGATGGAGGCCTTCCTTGAGGCTGCCCGCCGCGTGTTCACGGCGCAGTTTCCCACCGTAGTGCTGAACCCCGACTACAACTCGATGATCAACGCGCGCCACTACGAGCGCGTGCTGACCGCCATCGAGGAGGCGCGTACGGCAGGAGCGCGGGTCATCGAACTGAACCCCACGCAGGAGGACTGGTCCGACCGCGCCACCCGCAAGATCCCCCTGCACATCGTGATAGATCCACCCGAGGATTGCCGCCTGATGCAGGAGGAGATATTCGGCCCGGTGCTGGTTGTGCGCGGCTACCGCGACATCGAACGCAGCATCGCGTACGTGAACGCCCGCCCGCGCCCCCTCGCCCTGTACTACTTCGGGCGCGATGAGGCCGAGCGGGAGCGGGTTCTGCGCCAGACGATCTCGGGCGGTGCAGCGGTGAACAACGTGCTGATGCATTTTGCCTGCGACGATCTGCCCTTCGGCGGTGTGGGCGCCAGCGGCAGCGGTCACTATCACGGCTTCGATGGTTTCCGGACCTTCAGCCACGCCAAGGCGGTGTACCGGGAAGGCCGCGTCAACTTGCCCAAGCTCGCCGGCACCCTGCCGCCCTTCGGCCCGAAGCTGGCAAAAATGCTGGATTCGCAGATCAAGCGCTAGCGTCGTCACCGAGGAGGAAATTCCGCGCGAGCGGGATGAAGATCTCGGGCCGCTCGGCATGTAGCCAGTGGCCCGCGGCGGGCACGCTCTCAATGCGTGCCGTTGGGAACAGGGCCTGGATCGGCCCGACATGCACTGGCTGCACATACTCCGATCGCTCACCGCGCAGGAACAGTACAGGACCCTCCCAGCGCAAATGCCCGGGGCTCGGCTGCGGCGCTGCCAGGATATCGCCATAGCCCGCCTCGATATGCTCGCGTCCGAGCCGCCACGCCCAGGCGCCATCGGGCAGACGCTCGCGGTGCATCAGCAGCAGGCCCACCAGTGCGGGATCATGAAGCCGCTCCTCCAGCAAACGGGCTGTTTCACGGCGATCGGCATCGGGTCGGTCCGCCACTGCCCTGAGTGCTGCTAAAACTGCTGCGTGATGCGGCGGATAAATCACGGGTGCGATGTCGGCTACCAACAGCCGGGTACAACGTGCCGGATAGGACAGCGCAAATTGCATCGCCACCTTGCCGCCCATCGAATGCCCGAGCAGGGAAACGCTCCCGATCCCGGCGGCATCGAGCGTGGAGGCAAGATCATCGGCAAGTTCAGGATAGGACATGCCTGCCGCACGAAATGAGCGGCCATGGTTGCGCAAATCAGGCACGATGACGCGGCACTGCCCGGCGAGTGCGCGCGCGATGGCGCCGAGGTTGCTGCCCAAGCCGAGCAACCCGTGCAGGAGCACTACGGTATGCTCTGCGTCGCCGAAAATCTGGGTGTGGAGTGACTGGTTCACAACCCGGGATGGAATCACGCCCCGTTCTCAGGGGCAAGCGGCATTGCTATGATCGCGCCGCACCCACAGGAAGCCTCCCCATGCGAGCCTCGGTACTCCTCCTTTCGCTGTTTCTCGTCCTGACGGGCTGCTCCGGTGGCGGCGGTGCGGAGGGCGGCAGCGACGCCACACGCGTAAAGGCTGAGTACGATCCGCGATTGGCCGACAAGGCCCAGTTCGGCAGGCTGCTGATCGCGCATGTGAACCTCGGCAAGCCGAGCCGCGCGTATCTCGCTGAGCATGAGGAAAAAATCGACGCGCTGATCGTGGAGCGTCTGCGGCAAGCCGGCTACGAGATCGAGCCCACCTCGGAGTTCGAGCAGGCCTGGCGTGAAGGCGTCCGCAAATGGGGTGAGCCCTACAACCCCAGCACCGGAAGATTGAACGTCCAGGCCCTGCAGTACGTGCTGGCCGAGGCCGTGACCTGGTTGGCGGCCAATACGCAGGCCAAGGCCGTGGTGTTCACCAACCTCGAGGAGCAACAGGTCTACTTCAACCCCTCGGGCAACCACATGGCCTACTTCATGGGCGTTGGCCGCAAACCCGCCACGCGCGGCGGCGAAGGGATCTCCGGCGACTTCAACTGGGTACAGGGCGTGGATGCCGTGAGCATCAACATCAAGGTACTCGATCTGAAACTGCAGCAACTCTTCAGCGGTGCCGGCGGTATCGAAGTGACCGAGACCCTGGATCTCAAGGGCTCGACCCCGCGCTGGATGCGCTCGAAGAAAATCCTGGATAGCGACAGTTTCATCGAGGAGGGCATCAACCTTGCCCTCGACCCCTGGATCAAGCCCGACTGAGGCCCCGCCACTACGCCGTGGCGCGGAGCCTGCTGCCGCGCCTCAGAGCCGGACGATGAGCTCTGCGTACTCGTCTATCATCGGCATCACCGCCTCGGGCTTGTCCCAGAGGTCCACTGACACGCCCACGTTCACGCGGTGTATACCGGCATCGCGGTAGCGCTTGAGGTCGTCGAGACCGGGGTGGGCCATCGCCTGGATAGTGATCTTGACGGCGTCCGGATCGCGTCCGAAATCGGCAACCTGTTGGCGGAATGCCGTGACGGCAGCAGCGACATCGGGCAACACGAAATCAACCGGAAACCAGCCATCGGCCCACTGCGCTGCGTGACGCGTGCCCATCGGGCCCATGGCGCCAAAGATAATCGGCGGACCGCCCGCTTGTAGCGGTTGCGGCTGGCACCAGACCGGATCGAAGTTCAGGTAGTCACCGTGAAACTCCGCGCGCTCATCGCGCCACAGCGCCCGCGTCGCGGCGACCGTCTCCCGCAGCAGCGCATAGCGCTTGGCCCACGGCGCGCGGTTCACATTGGCGAACTCTTCCTCGTTCCAGCCCACGCCTACGCCGATTTCAACACGGCCGCCCGAGAGCTGATCGAGGGTGGCAATGGTCTTGGCCTGCGAGAACACATCGCGTTCCATCACGAGCGCGATCCCGGTACCCAGACGAAGCCGCGTGGTGGCTGCGGCCGCCGCCATCAGCGACACATAGGGATCCATCATGAACTTGTAGGGCTCGGGCAGTGTCCCGCCCCCCGGATACGGCGTCTTCATGGCACAGGGAATATGGCTGTGCTCGCCGTACCACAGCGATTCGAAACCGCGATCCTCCAGCGCACGCGCAAGCAGCGCCGGCGAGGGATCGAGCAGTGTGTTCATGGAACTGAAGCCGATGTGCATCTCGAGATTCTCCAGCAACGGGTAACGGCGGCGGGATCATACGCGAGGCGACGGGCCGCAGGACTCGTCCGGACGCATGAGGGCGCCCGGCGCAGCTTCAGCCGATCAGTGCCACCACGCGCAACCCTGACTCCGAGGGAGTCGCACGGCCCGCGGCAACGGCCTCGCACACCATGCTCCGCATGACAGGGGTCCAGAACCGCTTGATGTGTGCCGCCACAGTGGCTGCGGCCGAAGCACGGTCCTCTTCCCAGGCGAAATTGGCGCAGATCTGTTCGAGCATCTGCAAGGCGTGGTCGAGTTCATGAGTGCTCATCGGTCGGATCCCATTCAGCAGACGAGGCGCTCTGGCGCCGAATATACGGACAATCGCCCTGGCCGCGCAAAGGCAACAAGCGTAAGACCCGCCTCCTCGGCAAGCCGGACAGCAAGCGAGGTGGGGGCTGACACTGCCACCAGCATGCCCACGCCCGCGCGCGCCGCCTTGGTGACCATCTCAAAACTCGCGCGGCTGGAGACCAGTACAAATCCCCCCGCAGCCGGGACCGCGCCCCGCGCGAGGGCACCGATCAGTTTGTCGAGCGCGTTGTGACGACCGACGTCCTCGCGGGCGATCAGCAAGCGCCCATCCAGTCCAAACCAGGCCGCACCGTGTGCGCCACCCGTGCGTTCGGCCAAAGGCTGCGATGCCGACAGTAGTGCCAGCGCGCGCTCGACCGCCGCTGCCTCTACGCGGGGGCCTGCTGCCACTCGATCGACCGGGCGTATGGCCTGCTCCAGCGACTCGGCGCCACACAGACCGCAGCCGGTGCGCCCCGTAAGATTGCGGCGCATGCTCTTCAGCGCGTGCTCACGCTCTGGCGGCAGCGTCACGGCGAGTTCGAGTCCGCGTTCGCGCGGTATCAGCTCGACGTCCCGGATTTCGCTCGCCGCGGCGACGATGCCCTCCGAAAGGCTGAATCCCACCGCAAAGTCCTCGAGATCCGCCGGCGTCATCATCATGACGACATGCGAGATGCCGTTGTAGCTCAGGGCAACAGCCGCTTCCTCGGCAACCGCATCAGCGCCCTCCTGCCACGGTGCAGCACCGCGTTCCGGCCGCCCGAACAACGCAGGAAACGCCTCGGATGCTGCACCCGGCGACACCGCCGCGCTCCAGCGCCACACCGCCAGCTCGCGGGCGCAGTCGCCCGCCACGCGCGGCTCACTCAAGTGCCGGCACCGACATCCGCTGTGGCGTGCTCAAGCAGTTCCTGCTGCCGGGCCGTGAAGGCCTTCTGCCGCTTCTGCCACTCCGAAGGCGCGTGCACCTTGGATGCCTGCACCGCCGTTACCTTGTACTCCGGGCAGTTCGTTGCCCAATCGGAGTTGTCGGTAGTCACCACGTTCGCGCCGCTCACCGGGTGATGGAAGGTGGTGTAGAGAACCCCGGCCTGCACGCGGTCGGTCACCTCCGCCCGTAGCACGGTCTCACCTGCCCTGCTCACCAACCCCACCCAGTCACCGCTCTGGATACCGCGCTCCTCCGCATCGTGCGGGTGGATCTCGAGCAGATCCTCGGAGTGGAACTGAAGGTTCTCGGTGCGTCGCGTCTGCGCGCCGACGTTGTACTGCGAGAGTATGCGTCCGGTGGTGAGCAGCAGCGGAAGACGGCGGCTGGCGCGCTCCTCGGTCGGCACGAAGGGCGTGATGGCGAAATAGCCCTTGCCCCGCACGAAGGTGTCCACGTGCATCGTCGGGGTGCCTTCCGGCGCCGCCTCGTTGCAAGGCCACTGGATGCTGCCGAGTTCGTCGAGACGCGCGTAGCTCACACCGGTGAAGGTGGGCGTAAGCCGCGCGATCTCGTCCATGATCTCGCCCGCCTTCTCGTAATGCATCGGATAGCCGAGCGCGTTGGCGAGTTTCTGGGTGATTTCCCAATCCTCGAGCCCGGCCATCGGGCTCATGGCACGGCGCACGCGCGAGATGCGTCGCTCTGCATTGGTGAAGGTGCCATCTTTCTCGAGGAAGGTGGCCCCCGGCAGGAACACGTGAGCGAACTTCGCCGTCTCGTTCAGGAAGATATCCTGCACCACGAGACACTCGAGCTGGCGCAGCGCCGCCTCGACATGCTGGGTATTGGGGTCCGACTGCGCGAGGTCCTCCCCCTGCACGTACATGCCACGGAAACGCCCGTCGAGTGCGGCGTCAAACATGTTGGGGATACGCATGCCAGGTTCGTCATCGAGTGCGACGCCCCAGGATGCTTCGAAGCTGGCACGTACGCCCGGATCCGACACGTGCCGGTAGCCGGGGAACTCGTGCGGAAACGAGCCCATGTCGCAGGCGCCCTGCACGTTGTTCTGTCCACGCAGCGGATTCACCCCGACGCCAGGGCGCCCGAGGTTGCCGGTGGCCATAGCGATATTGGCGATACCCATCACGGTGGTGGAACCCTGGCTGTGCTCCGTGACGCCCAGGCCGTAGTAGATCGCGCCATTGCGTGCGCCCGCGAACAGACGCGCTGCAGCGCGCAGTTCGGCCGCCGGAATGCCAGTGGCCTCTGCCGTTGCTTCCGGCGCGTGCTCAGGACGCGACACGAACGCGCACCAGCGCTGAAATTGCTCGGGCTCGCAGCGCTCAGCGATGAAATCGCGCTTCTCGAGACCTTCGGTCACGATCACGTGGGCCATCGCGTTCACGAAGGCCACGTTCGTTCCGGGGCGCAGCTGCAGGTGATGATCGGCCTGGATGTGGGGGCTCGAGACCAGCGCGATGCGGCGCGGGTCGACCACAATCAGTCGGGCACCCTCGCGCAGGCGCTTCTTGAGGCGTGAGGCAAACACCGGGTGCGCCTCGGTGGGGTTCGCTCCCATCACGATGATGACATCGGACTCGGCTACCGAACTGAAGGCCTGGGTCCCGGCAGATTCGCCGAGCGTGGCTTTCAATCCGTAGCCGGTGGGCGAATGGCAAACCCGGGCACAGGTGTCGACGTTGTTGTTGCCGAAACCCGCGCGCACCAGTTTCTGGACCAGCCAGGTCTCCTCATTGGTGCAGCGCGAGGAGGTGATGGCGCCGACGCTGTTACGTCCGTATTTCTGCTGTATTGCCTTGAACCTGGCGGCGGCAAAACCGAAGGCCTCGTCCCAGCTGACTTCGCGCCAGGGCGAGTCGATGGTGTCGCGGATCATGGGGTGGCGGATGCGATCCTTGTGGGTCGCGTAGCCGAAGGCAAAGCGCCCCTTGACGCAGGAGTGCCCCTCGTTCGCCTTGCCGTCCTTGTTGGGGACCATGCGGACCACGGTATCTCCGCGCATTTCGGCGCGGAAGGAACAGCCCACGCCGCAATAGGCGCAGGTGGTAAGTACGCTGTGCTCGGGCACGCCCATCTCGATCACGCTCTTTTCCTGGAGCGTCGCGGTCGGGCAGGCCTGCACGCAGGCACCGCAGGACACGCAGTCAGACTCCATGAAGGAGCTGCCCTGCCCGGCGGCAATCTTGGAATCGAAGCCGCGGCCCTGCACGGTGAGGGCAAAGGTGCCCTGTACTTCCTCGCAGGCGCGCACACAGCGTGAGCATACGATGCACTTGGACGGATCGAAGCTGAAATACGGGTTGCTCTCGTCCTTGACGGCGGCCAGATGGCTCGCGCCCTCGAAGCCGTAACGCACCTTGCGCAGTCCTACTTCGCCCGCCACGTCCTGCAGTTCGCAGTCACCGTTGGCGCTGCAGGTAAGGCAGTCGAGGGGATGGTCGGAGATATACAGTTCGAGAACATTGCGACGCAGGCCCGCGAGCGCGGTGGTCTGCGTGCGCACGACCATGCCGGTCTCGACCGGCGTGGTGCAGGAGGCGGGATAGCCCTTGCGCCCCTGGATCTCGACCAGGCACACGCGGCAGGAGCCGAAGGCCTCGACAGAATCCGTGGCGCAGAGTTTGGGCACCTTGATACCGGCGATGGCCGCGGCGCGCATCACTGAGGTGCCTTCCGGAACACTCACCTCGAAGCCGTCGATGGTAAGCGCAACCAGCGTCTCGCTCACGCGCGCCGGAGTGCCCAGATCCCGTTGCGGTTCGTAGTACTGCAGCATCTCGATATCCTCCGCTGGCGAGACGACACTCGCCTGTTCAGTTACATCGCCGGGCCCGATCGCAACGCCCCGGCACCAGATTCCCTGTCAGCCAGCCGCAAAATCCTCCGGCCAGTGCCGGATCGCGCTCATCACCGGAAGTGGTGTCAGGCTCCCCAAGGCGCACAGCGAGGCGTTCGTCAGCGTGCCGCAGAGATCCTCGAGCAAGGCCATGTTGGCAGCCCGGTCATCATCGGCAGAAATCTTGTCGAGCAATTCAACGCCGCGGGTCGAGCCAATGCGGCAAGGAGTGCACTTGCCGCAGGACTCGAGTGCGCAGAACTCCATCGCAAAGCGCGCCTGCGCACGCATGTCCACTGTATCGTCGAAAACGACGACACCACCGTGTCCGACCAGCGCACCGAGCGCGGCGAAGGCCTCATAGTCGAGGGGCGTATCCCATTGCGAGGGGGGCAAATAGGCTCCGAGCGGCCCGCCCACCTGAATGGCGCGTATCGGGCGGCCACTGCGGGTACCTGCGCCGAAGTCCTCGACCAGCTGACGCAAGCTCGTGCCGAAGGGCACCTCGACCAATCCCCCGCGCTTGATGTTGCCGCCCAGTTGCACCGCCAGCGTGCCACGCGAGCGAGCTATGCCGACGCCCCAGTAGGCTTCCGGTCCCTCGGCGAGGACACTGGTGACCGCGACGAGACTCAGCACGTTGTGGATCAGCGTCGGCTTGCCGAACAGCCCCTTGATGGCGGGGAGCGGCGGCTTCGCACGCACGGTGCCACGGCGCCCCTCGAGAATCTCCAGCAGCGAGGTCTCTTCGCCGCAGACGTAGGCACCGGCGCCGATACGGAGTTCGATATCGAAGGCGCGACCACTGCCCAGTACATCCGTGCCGAGCCAGCCGTCGGCCCGCGCACGTTCGAGGGCCTGGCTCATCACGCCGGCTGCACGCGGATACTCGATACGCAGCCCGATGAAACCCTTGTCGGCGCCCACCGCGAGGCCTGCGATAACCATTCCCTCCAGCAGTTGATAGGGATCGGCCTCGATCACCAGACGATCGGCGAAAGTGCCGGAGTCGCCCTCCTCAGCGTTACACACCACGAACTTCTGCGCCGACGGGGTATCGAGAACCGTCTGCCACTTGATGCCCGAAGGGAACGCCGCACCACCGCGACCGCGAAGGCCCGACGCCTTGAGGGCATCGACGATCTGCTGCTGTGACAATGTGAGCGCATGCTGCAGCGCGACCATTCCGCCCTCGCGACGGTAGTCAGCGAGAGACAGCGGATCCGTGCGACCGATGCGACGGAAGGTGGTGCGCTGCTGGCGCACCAGCCACGGCAAGGCTTCCACAGCACCAACGCAGCGCGGATGCGTGGCGGCAAAATCATCCTCAAGGAGCGACTCGACGTCTGCCGTGGTGACATTGGCAAAACCGATCCGCTGGCCGTCACGCTCGATCTCGACCAAAGGCTCCAGCCACGCAGCGCCGCGCGAACCATTGCGCACGAGCTCAAGAGCAAACCCGCGCGAGGCAGCGGCGCGCAACAGCGTCTGCGCAACGGTGTCAGCGCCGACCGCGCCAGCGGTGGTGTCGGAGGGCACGAATACGCGAAGCATTGCGCCGGCCGCAGGTGCGCTAGCGCCGCTGCCGAGATTCACGACCGACACATCGCTGCGTGCGCTCTCGAGCAACGCGGCAAGCCGGTTGGCATCGACCGCGCCATGCACGGTGTCGTCGATGCGCACGCTCGGGCCACAGGCGCAGTTCCCAAGGCAGTAAACGGCATCGAGCGTAATCGAGCCATCGGCGCTCGTCTCGCCGAAATCGAGCCCGGTCAGCTGGCGGGCGGCGGCCTCAAGATCACGGCCACCCACAGACTGGCAGGCCTCGGCACGGCAGACCTGGACCCGCGTACGACCGCCTGGCTCAAGGCGCAGATCATGGAAAAATGTGATCAGGCCGTGGACTTCAGCGCGGGAGACACGCAGCGATTCCGCAATCCGCGTCACGGACTCGGGTGGCACGTGGCCAAAGGCCTCCTGCACGGCGTGAAGCACGGGGAGCAACGCACCGCGAGTTTCTGCGTGACGCTCGAGAATGGAGGAAAGCACGTCTTGGTTCACGCGAAGATTCCGGTTGTGGCGCGCGCTGCGGCCAGGGGTGATTCGGGAGTCTGGGGCATGGATTCAGCCATACAGGTGCTTCGCATGAAAGGCGATGTGCTCGCCGATGAAGGTGCCCACGAACAGATAGCCATGGTCATAGCCCTGCTGCAGCCTGAGCTGCAGGGGATAGTTCGCTCTCTCAGCAGCGCGCTGCAAGCGCTCTGGTCGCAGTTGCACTGCGAGAAAGGGGTCCGCGTCGCCTTGGTCGACAAGCACAGGAATACGCTCGCTCGCCTGTCCGAGGAGGAGGCTTGCGTCGTACGCTGCCCACGCTGAACGATCAGGTCCGAGATAATTGCCGAATGCCTTCTCCCCCCACGGGCAATCCGAGGGCGCGCTTATCGGCGAGAAGGCACTCACCGAACGGAACCGTCCCGGGTTACGCAGCGCAACCGTGAGCGCGCCATGCCCGCCCATCGAGTGCCCGCTGATCGACTGCCGTTGCATGTCCAGAGCGGGATGCGCCGCGACGAGTGCAGGCAGTTCGGTGCAGACGTAATCGTACATCCGGTAGTGACTGCTCCAGGGCGTCTGCGTGGCGTTGACGTAGAAACCCGCGCCGAGGCCGAAATCCCAGCTGCCCTCGGGATCGCCCGGGATCCCCTCACCGCGCGGACTGGTGTCCGGCGCAAGAAGTGCTATCCCCTGCTCGGCGGCATAGCGCTGCGCGCCTGCCTTGACGACGAAGTTTTCGTCGGTGCAGCTCAGTCCCGAGAGCCAGCACAGCACGGGCACTGCGCGCTCCTCTGCCTGCGGCGGCAGATACAGTGAGAAAACCATGTCACAGCCGAGCACGGCCGAGCTGTGGCGATAGCGTTTTTGCCAGCCACCGAAGCAGCGGACTGAGCCGATCTCTGTGGCGTCCACGCTCAGTACAACACCACGGAGCGGATGCTTTTGCCTTCGTGCATCAGGTCGAATGCATCGTTGATCTGCTCGAGCGGCATGGTGTGGGTGATCAGGGGATCGATCTTCACCCGGCCTTCCATGTACCAGTCCACGATCTTCGGTACATCGCTGCGCCCGCGCGCCCCGCCAAAGGCGGTGCCGCGCCAGCCGCGCCCGGTGACCAACTGGAAGGGGCGGGTCGAAATCTCCTGGCCCGCGCCAGCTACGCCGATGATGCAGCTCTGTCCCCAGCCCTTGTGACAACACTCCAGCGCCTGGCGCATGGTCTTCACGTTGCCGATGCACTCGAAGCTGTAGTCGACACCGCCACCGGTCATGTCGATGATCGCCTGCGTCACGTTGTCGTGGTCACGCGGATTGACGAAGTCGGTCATGCCGAAGCGCGTGGCAAGCTCGACACGCTCCGGGTTGAGATCAACCCCGATGATCCGGCTCGCGCCCGCCATCGCGGCACCCTGGATCACGTTCAGGCCGATGCCGCCCAGTCCGAACACCGCAACCGTGGAGCCAAACTCGACTTTCATGGTGAACAGCACTGCGCCAACACCCGTGGTCACGCCGCAACCGATGTAACACACCTTATCGAAGGGCGCGTCGCTGCGGATCTTGGCGAGCGCGATTTCCGGCAGCACGGTGTAATTCGAGAAGGTGGAACAACCCATGTAGTGCAGCACTTTCTTCCCCTCGAAGGAGAAGCGGCTGGTGCCATCAGGCATGACGCCCTGCCCCTGCGTGGAGCGGATCGCCTGACAGAGATTGGTTTTGGGATGCAGGCAGTAATCGCACTCACGGCACTCGGGCGTGTAGAGCGGGATAACGTGATCGCCGACCTTGAGCGACTTCACGCCGGGGCCGACCTCAACCACCACACCAGCGCCTTCGTGACCGAGAATCGCCGGAAACGCGCCCTCGGGATCATCACCGGAGAGCGTGAAGGCATCGGTGTGGCACACACCGCTCGCCTTGATCTCCACCAGGACCTCCCCGGCCCGTGGACCCTCGAGGTCTACCTCGACGATCTCAAGCGGCTTGCCGGCGGCAAAAGCGACTGCTGCGCGTGATTTCATGGCGAGCTATCTCCACGTGTCGAGTTGACGTGGAAAGTGTAAACCCGTGGCTCTCACCCGCACACCTCGCTGAAGCGGAAATGCTACCCCTCGGAGGCGAAGAAAAACGCTCACCAGCGATCAATTTTTTTCATGCTTCACCGAGCGGAACCAGCGCGAGCTGGCGTGACTGTGCAACGAGGCGATCCTCGGAATCCCAGATTTCGCCGTCTTCCTCGA
Source organism: uncultured Gammaproteobacteria bacterium (assembly GCA_903938575.1). Lineage (GTDB taxonomy): Bacteria > Pseudomonadota > Gammaproteobacteria > Pseudomonadales > UBA5518 > UBA5518. Next base: position 6,306 of record CAJADV010000294.1, on the reverse strand, counting down.
GGAAACCTGCGCTGACGAAACGCGTGCTAAAACGTGCCCGTAACCACCCGGGAGCCGGGCGTGCGCGCAGATGGACCGTGAGTTCGAGCGTTGGCGTCCACGCCACCGGGAGGCACCCGTTGAAAACCGCGGGCGGGAAGGCGTCCACCGCAAGCAGCAATGCCAATGCGTCCATGTGCTCATCATCACGCAGACGAAACCAGCCGCGGCTAAGCAGCAGTCCACTGGGATCGCCATGCTTGAAGCCCGCATCGGCAGGGTGGAGCCGCAGATCAATGGACCCGTACAGGCGCGGCGCACCACCGACGGGATCATGTCGCACGCAACTCTCCGGTGTTGGCAGATCGGGCGGCGCGGCGTCGATACGCTCCACAACGCCCGCACTCGCGCCGAGCTCACCGAAGGTGCCCAGCACCTGGATCAGCGGCTTGCCAGAGGCCGTTAGCGATGCCGTGGCCACGGCGAAACGACGCCCGCGCCTGACTGTCTGAACCGCGGCCAGGACAGCGCCAACCTTGCCGGGGCTCAGATAATGCGCGGTGATGGTGACGGGATCTGGGGCGCCCGTTTCGGCCATCATCGCCCGCGCGGCGAGAGCAAGCAGATAGCCCCCGTTGGCGTTGCCGGCGATGTCCCAGTCCTTGCAAATGGCGCCGGCGTAGCGCCCCGGCTCGATCGGGCTCATTGCCGTATCGCGGGCAAATGCGCCTGGCGTCACGAATTGCACCCGACCAGTTTCAGTTCCTGACGCGGGCGAATCATGTAGCGTGGCGCCGCAATGTTATTCGCGCGCGCCAGGGCCTGGGGGCTGGAGCAACCCTGACGCTTGGCGATGCTGGCGAGCGTGTCGCCGGCGCGCACGATGTACTTGCGTCCACCTCCGTAGGCAACACTGCCCGGGACCCGGGCGTTCTGCAGTTCCGCGGCCAGCGTAACCATGCGACCGTCCACACATTGCGCCGCGAACACCGGCACCAGCGCGCCAGGCAATGCGACGGTCGTGCCCACCGCGATCCGCTGGTTGGGATCGACACGGGGATTGAGGTTGCGCAGCGCACGGAACCAGCCGTCCCGACTGCCGGCCTGACCCAGACAGACCGTGATCTCGCTCAAGGTCATGGCGTGGGTGATGCGCACCGAGCCGGGTGCGCCGTCGATGCGGGGGAACTCGAGTCCGTACTCCTCCGGATGCAGGAATAACCAGGCCGCGGCCAGCACATAGGGCACGTACTCCTGGGTCTCACGTGGCAACTGCGCCATGACCTCGGCAGACCAGAAGGACTTGCTGCGAGAGCCTTTGACGATGCGCCGCATACGCCCTTCCCCACCGTTGTAGGCGGCCAGGGCGAACTCCAGATTGTGATTCAACTCGGAAAAACGCTCCTCAAGGTATTCGACGTTCGCCCGGGCAGACTCGGCCGGATCGTAGCGCGTGTCGAAGCCCTGCTCGCTTCCCAGCCCGAAGCGAAGCCCCGTGTGATACATGAACTGGAAGGGGCCCGCCGCGCCGGCATTGGACACCGCATGCACCTTGCCGCCCGACTCCTTGGCGAGCATGCCGAACAGCAGCGCCTCCGGCAGCCCAGCCTTCTCGTAAGCCGGCCACATCAGGTAGCGCATGTACTGGTAGTTCTCCCAGGCATCCACGAGGTTGGGACGCATCCACGTGAGCCAGTCCTGCATCGCGGCCTTGATCGGTCCGTTGACCTTGATCACCTGATCGAGTTGCACCCCGTTCAGCATGCCTATCGAGCGCTCCACCTCGGGGATATCCCGCAGCGGCGGATAATTCCTGTCTAGCGGCTCCACCTCGGCAAAGCCCCGAGCGCCCTCGCCCGCCAGCACTTCGCTGCGCAGCGCGAGCAGGTTGCCGTAGGCCGCCATGAATCGCTGCGGCTCACAACCCATGGTGCGCACACAGGCATCACCACCGGCTGCGAGTGAGGCGCTCGCCTCGCTCATCATGGCGCGCCCTTCCTCGCGGCTCTCCTCCTCGAGCACTTTGTGAAGCCCGCCCCGGTAACGCGTTATCGAGACCGCAAGCGCCGCATACAGATCGTCAGCATCGCCCGCGGCAGAGGCGCTCGCGGCGCCACCCTTGCCTGGCGGGGGGGTCGTGCAGCTGCCGCAAAAAAGGAGACAAAGAAAAGCCCCGGCGATACGCACGGTGCTGGTGGTGGTGGTAGTCGGCATGCAGTTAACCCATCGGTATCGAAAAGCGCAGCGAAGCGTATCACGGTGTATCCGAGATGCGGCCTCGCGCGCCATCGCGTATCGTCTGCCGGAGCAAGTGCGTCTCGACATTGGCGCCGGAGACTCGAGATGTGTGACACCTTCGTTGTCGTAGGACCGCAGGGCGTGGTCTTCGGCAAGAACAGCGATCGGGATCCCAACGAGGCCCAGCAACTTGAGTGGCTGCCTTCGCGCGAACACGCCGACGGCAGCACGCTGCAATGCACCTGGACCCGTATCCCGCAGGCGCGACGCAGCAATGCCCTCGTGCTAAGCCGGCCGTACTGGATGTGGGGCGCCGAGATGGGCGCCAACGAACACGGCGTCGCCATTGGCAACGAGGCCGTGTTCGCGCGCGGTCGGCTCGAGGAAAACGGCTTGACGGGCATGGATCTGGTGCGCCTCGCGCTCGAGCGCTCCGACACCGCGGAAGCGGGCATGACAGTCATCCGCGAACTGCTCGCCGCGCACGGACAGGGCGGTCGCGCCGGCTATGCCCGGGCAGACTTCCAATATCACAACAGCTTTCTGATTGCCGATCGCCGGGAGGCCTGGATACTCGAAACCGTCGGACGGGACTGCGCCAGCCGCCGTATCAGCGCTGGCGTGGCGGCGATCTCCAATGCTCTTCAACTGCCACCGCTGCGCTCACGTGGACGCCGCCTGCACACGCTGCTCGCGCGCGCGAGCTCGCGGTCTTCTCGGGTCGAACGCCTGGCAGCCGGTGTACAGACTGCAGCCGACGCCGCACGGGTCCTGAGCGACCACGGCGACGGTGCTCCAACGCCGCGCTTCAGCCGTCTGACGGGCGCGTTAGCTGCGCCCTGCGTTCACGCCGGTGGCTGGCTCGCCGCCGCACAGACCACCGGCAGCTGGATCAGCGAGCTCTCTGCGCAGGGCGACCGCCACTGGGCGACGGGCACTTCATCGCCATGCCTGTCGGTGTTCCGTCCTCTGCGCATCGGTCGCCCGCAGCACACCGGCACACCCACCGGCCAGCGCGACACGCAGAGCCTGTGGTGGCGACACGAGAAGCTGCACCGCGCCGTCCTCGCCTCCGGCTGGACGCTGCCGCCGTCCTTCCACGCCGATCGCGAGCGGGTGCAGCGCGCGATCTTCGCCGGCAGCGACGATGGCTGGATACTCGCGGAAGACTGGCTGGAGCGCTGGGAAAACTTCAGCTCGCCCCAAACGGGCAAACGACCTCCGCGCTGGCTGGCGCGCTTGTGGAAAACGCTCGAGGCACAGGCGGCCGAGCCGCCTTTAATGCCCTGGCGAAGCCCGACCGCGGACTGAGTCCTCGCCTTGGGTGCTGCGCGCGATATCGCGGATGCGGTTGACCATCGCGCGGAGTCCATTGCCACGGGTCGGGCTCAGGTGCGAGAGAAGGTCGAGGCCGCCGAAGTAGGCGTCGATGTCATAAGCAAGCACCTCGTCGGAGCGCTTGCCCTCAAAAGCCGCCAGCACCAGCGCGATCAGGCCGCGCACGATGTGGGCGTCGCTATCGATCCGGAAATGGAGCCTGTTCTCGGCGTCGCGTGACGCATCCAGCCAGACCTGGCTCTGGCATCCACGCACGATCAGTTCCTCGCGTTTGTCCCCATCAGGCATGGGGGGAACTTGCCGGCCGAGGTCGATGATGTAGCGGTAACGGTCCTCCCAGCCATCGAGAAAGCCGAGCGCATCGATGATATCGGCATCGGTGACCTCCGTGCCGAAGGGGTGCTCCGCCACAGCGAACCTCCAGTAAATTGCAGGAAAGGCAAAAAGCCTAGAAGAACATCCCGGTCTCGAGACGCGCCTCATCCGACATGCGCTCGCGCGACCACGGTGGATCAAACACGAGTTCGACCTCCACTGCGCGCACATGCGGCACTTTGGCGAGGCGATACTGAACATCCGACACCAGCACCGGACCCATGCCGCAGCCTGGCGCCGTGAGCGTCATCAGGATGTGCACTGTGCCGACTGCCTGATCCACCGCCATGTCATAGACCAGTCCGAGCTCAACGATATCCACCGGAATCTCGGGGTCATAGACGGTTTTGAGCGCCTGCCGCACCTGCTCTTCGTCGATCAGGCCATCCGGACTGGGCAGGAAATCGAATTCGATGGGCTGCATACCGAGCGCGTCGGCATCAGTGCCGTCAACACGCGCCATGTTGCCGTTCACGGTCACGGTGTAGCTGCCGCCCAGCGACTGCGTGATGGTGACGAAGGTATCGCGGGGAATCGTGATTGGCGTGCCCACCGGCACCAGCCGCGCGGGGCAGTCCCGCGAGGTCACTACCATCCTCCGCTCCATCAGCCCGCGCTCTCGCGGATGTTGAAACTCTCGCCGCAGCCGCAGTGGTCCTGCGCGTTGGGGTTCTCGAACTTGAGCAGGAAATTCAGTCCATCGCGCACATAATCGACGGTAGTTCCCCGCAGGACGGGGATCGAACCACGGTCAACCAGCAGCTCCACATCATCGGCGAGCTGCATGGGCAGATCGGTATCGGCGGGCGCTTCGGCGAGATCGACCACGTACATGAAACCCGTGCAGCCGCTCTCCTTCACGCGCAGCCTGATAGCCGCGGCGCCGCTGCCGGCAAGCTTCTGCCTGAAGTGCTTTATGGCCGCAGGCGTGACCCTCAGCGGTGCGCCGGGGTCTATGTGCTGGACACTCATTTCGGGTACCTCACAGGAAAGTCCGTACTTTCTCGAGCGCGGCAAAGAGTCGCTCGACCTCTTCACGTGTGTTGTAGAGCGCGAAAGATGCTCGCACCGTGCCGGGAATACCGAACTGCGTCATCGCCGGCTGGGCGCAATGGTGGCCGGTACGCACGGCGACGCCCTGGCGATCCAAGAGTGTGCCCACGTCGTGGGGATGTCCGCCCTCGAGCAGAAAGCTGAGCACCGCAATCTTGCGCGCAGCTCGACCCACCAGCCTGAATCCGGGAAAGTCCGCGGCAAGCTCCAGGGCATAGGCCAGCAGCGCGTCCTCGTGTGCGTACATCGCGGCACGATCGAGCCCCTGCAGGTAGCGCACCGCCGCACCGAGCCCGACCGCACCGGCAATATGCGGCGTGCCGGCTTCAAAGCGATACGGCAGCGCCGCATAGGTCGTGCGCTCGAAACTCACGGTCTCGATCATTTCCCCGCCACCCTGCCAGGGCGGCATTGCCTCCAACAGTTCGCGTCTGCCGTAGAGCCCGCCAATACCGGTAGGGCCGTACATCTTGTGGCCTGAGAAGGCGAAAAAATCGACATCGAGCTGCTGCACATCGACAGGAAGGTGCGCAACGGACTGCGCACCATCGAGCAGAACCACGGCACCGGCCGCGTGCGCCTGCGCGATCACCTGCTCGACCGGATGGATGCTGCCCATGGCATTGGAGACCTGCTCCAGAGCCACCAGCCGGGTGCGCTCGCCCAGCAGGGCGGTGAAGGCCGACATGTCGAGCTCTGCATCGGCCGTGATGGGGATCGGTACCACCCGGGCACCGGTCGCAGCCGCCACCATCTGCCAGGGCACGATGTTCGAATGGTGTGCCAAGCCGGAGACCAGTATCTCGTCACCCGGGCGTAGCTGTGGGCGTGCCCAGGACTGCGCGACAAGGTTGATGGATTCCGTGGTGCCACGCGTAAAAATCAGCTGCTCCGGGGCCGGCGCATTGATGAAGCCCGCAACGCGAGCGCGCGCATCCTCGAATGCCGTCGTGGCGCGGTCTGCGAGAGTGTGGGCCCCGCGGTGCACATTCGAGTTGATGCTGCGGTAGTAGCTGTCGATCGCCTCCAACACCACAAGCGGCTTCTGCGTGGTGGCTGCGTTGTCGAGGTAGACCAGCGGCTGCGCGTTGATCGATTGATCGAGCAGCGGGAACTCGGCACGCCGGGCATTTACATCGAACACGGCATACTCCAACTTCATGGCGGGCCTCATGCCAGCACTCCCGGAGCGCGATCGCCGAACCAGCTCCGCAGCTCGGCGTCGATCCGCGCCTTGAGCGCCTCGCTCCCAACGCTGGCAAAAAGGGAGTTCACGAAGCCAAAGGCAAGCAGCACTTCGGCATCGAGTCGCCCGATCCCGCG